>JAFDHB010000121.1 GCA_019308985.1 Deltaproteobacteria bacterium
GTTCAAGGCCCATGCCCGTGTCGATGTTGGGCTTGGGTAGCGGGTGCAGTTTCCCGCTGGGATCGCGATCAAACTGGGTGAAGACCAGGTTCCATATCTCCAGGTACCGGTCACAATCACATCCCGGGGCACATTGCGGCCTTCCACATCCCACTGATTCCCCCTGGTCGATAAGGATCTCGGAGCAGGGCCCGCAAGGCCCCGTATCCCCCATGGCCCAGAAGTTGTCCTTCTCCCCGAGCCTGACTATCCTCTCTGCCGGGATACCGATCTCCTGTTGCCATATCTTGTACGCCTCATCGTCATCCTTGTACACAGAGATCCACATCTTTTCAGCAGGCAACTTGTATCCTTCTACCAAGAGGTCCCATGCCCAGGTGATGGCCTCCTCCTTGAAGTAATCGCCAAAGGAGAAATTTCCCAGCATCTCAAAAAAGGTATGGTGCCGCGCCGTGTAGCCCACGTTGTCAAGGTCGTTGTGTTTTCCCCCGGCCCTTACGCACTTTTGGGAAGTTGCAGTCCTGGTATAACCCCTGGTCTCCTGGCCCAGGAAAAGGGCCTTGAACTGAACCATGCCTGCATTGGTAAAGAGGAGGGAGGGGTCATCACGCGGTACGAGAGAGGAGCTGCTCACGATCTCATGATCCCTTTCCCTGAAGTAGTCCAAGAACTTGCTTCTTATCTCCCTGAAATCCATTTTTCTCAGCCTTGAGCCTCCCGCTATTTATCCCTTGCCTGCCTGTCCGCTTCCGTTTCCGGTTGTCTCCCCCTCAGCATCTTGAGGCCGGTCTTTTCCAGGATTTGATCTTCAATGCGGTCCCTGATATCCTTGTTTTCTTCCAGGAATCTCCTGACGTTTTCCCTGCCCTGGCCCATTCTCTCGCCGTTTACGCTGTACCAGGCCCCGCTCTTTTCTATTATCCCCAAGGATACACCCAGATCCAGTAAGTCCCCTTCCTTGGAGATTCCTTTTCCGTAAATGATGTCAAACTCCGCCTCCTTGAAAGGCGGAGCGATCTTGTTCTTGACCACCTTTACCCTGGTCCTGTTGCCCACAACCTGGTCCCCTTCCTTGATGGCACCTATTCGGCGGATGTCCAGCCGCTGACTGGCATAGAATTTCAGGGCGTTTCCTCCCGTGGTAGTCTCAGGGCTGCCGAACATCACCCCGATTTTCATCCTGATCTGGTTGATGAATACGACGCAGGTCATGGATTTGCTGATGGTGGCAGTCAGTTTTCTCAGGGCCTGGGACATGAGCCTCGCCTGTAACCCGAGATGTTGGTCCCCCATTTCTCCCTCGAGTTCGGCCCTGGGGACCAGGGCTGCCACGGAGTCGATGATCAACGCATCAATGGCCCCGCTCCTGACAAGGATCTCTGCGATATCCAGGGCCTGCTCTCCGGTGTCGGGCTGAGAGACCAGCAGGTTGTCCACGTCAACTCCGAGGTTCCTGGCATAACTGATATCCAAGGCATGTTCTGCATCTATGAAGGCCACCACCCCACCCGCGGACTGGGCTTCGGCGGCTATGTGGAGAGCAAGGGTGGTCTTTCCTGATGACTCAGGGCCGAATATTTCCACCACTCTGCCTCTGGGAACCCCGCCAACGCCGAGGGCGACATCGAGGGAGATAGAACCCGTGGATATAGCGGGCACCTCAAGGACCCGGTCCCCCCCCATCTTCATTATGGATCCGCGGCCGAACTGCCTTTCGATCTGGGATATGGCCTGTTCCACCGCCTTCTCCCTGTTTGTTGTTTGATCTGTTCTCATGGTCATAAACCCCTTTCTAAGCTTGATGGCTTCGTAAAAAGACCTTTAAAAAAACTTTCGCAAATATAGAAGGTCTCATCCCCTGCCCAAGGGCCACGAAGACAATTTGGTGTATTCCGCCCCGCTTGGTTTAAGATCGCTCTTAAGCAGCACCAGCTCCCCCACTGAACACCTGGGACTCTTCAAGTCAGCGTACTTCCTTACCAGTTCTTGGATCCGGGGCTTGGGGCCGCCCGATTTTCGGAATCTACCCAGGGTGAGGTGGGGCCTGAAAGGCCTTTTCTCCTCCCTTATCCCGAATCTGGCAAGGGGCCTCTGGAGATCATCCCGGAACTTTGACAGCCTTTCCATGTCGCCCTCAAGACCAAGCCACATTACCCTTGGGCGCCTTGCATCAGGAAAGAATCCGACCCCGCGGACCGAGATCTCGAAGGCATCGTATCTTTCGCAGATCTCTCTGATTTGGGGATCCATTTCCGGGATTCTCTCCTGGGCGATATTCCCCATAAAGATCACGGTCAGGTGAACGTTCTCCACCTTGACCCACTTCACGTCCAGGTCGAATCTCCTTACCTCGGATGACACCTTTTCCAAGACCCCCTTGATTTCAGGGGGCAGCTCAAAGGCCAGGAATGAACGGATCTCCATTTAAGTGCCTTCTAACCCAGTCGAGCGCCATCATCGCAGAGTTTGCTTTTATCTGGTGCCGGGTCCCCCAGAAACGGTATTTCCCGCAAAGGGTATGATTCACGGCCCTTGCAAGCCCTATGTGAACGGTTCCCACGGGCTTAGCCCTGGTTCCCCCTTCCGGCCCTGCAATACCGGTTACGGCCAGCCCGATATCCGTGTCCAGCCTTACCCTGACTCCTTCTGCCATCTCGCGAACCGTCGGCTCGCTGACGGCCCCGTTTTTCTCAAGGGTAGAGTGGGATACACCCAGCAATTCCACCTTGGATTCATTGCTGTAGGCAACCACTCCGCCCATGTAATAGGAAGAGCTGCCCGGAACGTTCGTGATCAGATTCCCGATAAGCCCCCCTGTGCACGATTCCGCGGTGGCGATTGTGAGTGCCCTTTCCCGCAACAGGGCACCCACCACCTCTTCCATGGATTCCAAGCCGGTGGCGAATACATGTGCTCCGAGAAGCTTTCTGATCTCCGCTTCCACAACGTCCAGTTCCCTTACAACAGAAGGTTCATCATGTCCCCTCAGGCTGATCGTGATATGGTTTTCCGGAAAATGGGGATAGAAACCCAACACTACCTCTTTGCTTTTCTCGGGGAGATCCCTCAGGATCTCCACTATACTCGGTTCGCTGAGGCCATAGACCTTGAGTATGCGCTGCCTGAGGACAGGCAGGGTCTTGGCCCTCATCAAGATCTCCGGTATGACGTACTTGTCCATCAAATAGCGCATTTGGTCCGGGACACCAGGCAGAAAATACAACAGGGTGTTCCCTTCCACAAGCGAGAAGCCGCACATCGCCCCTTTCGGGTGGAGTATCTTGGACCCCTCAGGCATCCATGCCATTTTTTCCAGGGACTTGGACATGCTTATGCCCCTGGAGGCCACGTAGTTCTTTATATGGGCGTACATCTTCCTATCCAGGCAAAGGGGCCTTTCAAGGGCATTGGCCGCGATCTCGCAGGTCATATCATCTTCCGTAGAGCCGAGTCCTCCGGTAACGATCACGAAGCCGGGGTTCTTCACCGCCCTTTTTAATGCCGTTGCCACCTTCTCCTGGTCATCTCCGACAGTGGTAATCCTCGTCACCTTGAGACCAGAGGCGGTCAGCCTGCCAGCCGCATACCATGAGTTGAGGTCCATGACCCTGCCGGAGATCAACTCGTTTCCAATGGTTATGATCTCACCATGCATACAAAGCAATCGCCGCTCTCAAGCAGAGATTGGCATAGATCCCTGCCAGGATATCATCCAAGACGATCCCCGCTCCCCCTCCCAGCCTCTCAAGTCTCTTTATTGGGAAGGGCTTCAGGATATCAAAGGCCCTAAAAAGAAGGAACCCCGAGATCACCGTGACCCAAGACAGGGGCAACAGGGACAATGTGACGAGGAATCCGGCTATCTCGTCAATAACGATCTCCGGAGGATCCTTCCTCCCGAGCAACTTGTGGCTCACCCCCGATGCCCACAGGGAGACGCCTATGAAGAGGATCAAAAACAGGATCCCTGGAATGGCCCCCAGATACTTCATGAAAAGAACAACCGGCACAGCCGCCAGGGTACCGAATGTCCCGGGGGCCTTGGGCATGAGGCCGGCACAGAACCAGGATGAAAGGGCAAAGGCCGCTTTTCCCAAAAAATCAGCTCTTTGAAAGGATTGTCTCAAAGAGAGATTATCAGATTGGGTACAAGACATCAAGGGCCCCCTTGATGCTTCCGGAAAAACCCCATCTGCGGCGTTGCGTTGCATCTTTAGTCACTGCGGCGTACTCCTATGTACGCCTCGTTCCTAAAGATTTGCGGCGCCTTGCATCTGGAGCTTTTCAGAAAGCATCAGAGTTTGGGATTCTATCAGTTAATTATCGTTCTGTTATCGGAACATTACCGATAGGGTAGCCAACCCCAGGGACCACAACGGTAAATGCCATGAACTCAATGTCTTTTGGCCATAAATGCGTCTAGCGGAAAGGCTCTAGGCAACACGCTGTCTAGGGATTATCGGTACTCTCCGCAGGGCATAGATTAACATAAACGCTGAGCACATCAGCCGGTCGCTCGTTCCTTCTTTCTTGAGGAGAGGATCCACTGGTAGACCTCTCTAAGGGGCAGGTCGTTGGCCTCTGCGATCTTCCTGCATGATTCGAACTCCGGCAGGATGCGGCTGGTCCCATCGGGCAACATCACTTCCTTTGCTTTCAGGGTGCCCCAGGGGCTATCCACCTCCACCACGGACCTTTGAAGCATCATCCGCTCGCTGTATCGAAACCTGATACCAAGAGTAGTGCTCTCGTTGAATACTATGCCTGCCAGGATATCCCTCTGGTGGGGCCGGCACAACACCTGGACAAGGGTTCCGGGGCGGCTCTTTTTCATTTGTACCGGGATGAAAAGGACGTCCAGGGCGCCTGCCTCCATGAGGCGATCCATCATATACCCGAGCCATTCGGGGTTCGAGTCATCCACGTTGGCTTCAAGGACGAGAATAGTCTCCTCCGCGACTCGGCACAGGGGATCACCGGTAATAATACGGAGCAGGTTGGGTCGGTCTTGAAGCTCTCGGCTCCCCACGCCGTATCCCACCTTGTCCACCTTCATGGGCGGCATGCGGCCCCAGGACTCAGCCAGAACCTTCACCAGGGCCGCACCCGTAGGGGTCACAAGCTCGTGGGGCAGCCCGGAGTCATGGACCGGGAGGCCCCTGAGGAGTGCGATAGTTGCAGGGGCAGGGTTTGGGAGCCTGCCGTGCCTGGTTTGTATGAACCCGCTGCCCATGGGCAGGGAGGAGCAATAAATGGACGTGAGGCCGAGGTATTCTATCCCAAACACGCAACCGACTATATCTATTATGGAGTCAACCGCCCCCACCTCGTGGAAGTGGACCCTTTCAGGAGGGAGGTCGTGAATCTTGCCCTCTTCCCTGGCGATCGCCTCGAATACTTGGACGCTCTTCTCCTTGACCTCTGGAGCGAGAGTGGATGCCATGATCATGTCCCTGATGGTCTTGAAATCCCTTTTCTCCTGTGCCTCCCTTTCGTATTGGAGCACAAA
Source organism: Deltaproteobacteria bacterium (assembly GCA_019308985.1). Next base: position 5,510 of record JAFDHB010000121.1, read on the forward strand.
ACGGGTGCCGTGGACGTGATTCCTGTGTTCTTTCCTGACGTCCACCTTATAGCCCCTGATGGGAAGGGATAGGAGGGCCTGCTCCAGTTCTTCCACGGGAAGGCCCAGATCGATCAGGGCGCCCAGGAACATGTCGCCGCTGATGCCTGAAAAACAGTCCAGGTAGGCAAGCTTCATGGTTCGACCCCCGCAAGAAGGGCCATCCCTCTCCCCTGTATGGCCATGGTCCGTGCGCGTTTCATTAGGCCTCTATACCAGCGCCCGTCGCCATTGTCAACGGACAAGAAAAAAGGAAGTGAGCAGAAGGACAGAGGACGGACGACCGAGGACCGACGACAAAGGCGGCACTCAAGGTTCAAGGTTCAAAGTTCAAGGTTCAGGGTTCAAGGTTACGGGATCGCGGCAAGATGCCGCTCCCACGTCCTTTTTGTCTTCGGTCTCCGGTCCTCTTTCCGGCTGCTTACTGCTCACTTCCCCTCTTCCTGCTTTCTGCTTAGCCACTTTCCTCTTGCCTCTAACCTCAGGCCTCCAACCTCAAACATTCCCTGGATCGCAACAAAATGTTGCTCCTACAGAGGAGAGGTTCAGGGTTCAAGGTTCAAAGTTCAAGGTTCAAAATTCAGGATTCAAAATTCAAAATTCAGCGCGTCGTCGGTCGTCTCTCCCTCTGCTCACTGCTGACTGCTCACTGCTCACTTTCCCCTTCTGCTCACTCTTCTATCGTGCGAGAAAGGGTCCTCGAGGCGAAAATCCGGGAGAAAGGGATCAATCTCCCAGGCCCCAAGATCGGCTTCTTCTGGGAGCTGGACGTAAATATGTTCAAAACCCAGCTCCAGGACATGTTCGTAGGCCCTGTCAAATTCCTCCCGGGTAATGGTCCGGTTCAGTGAATGGTCCCTCGTGGCCTTCGCGGGACAGAACTGGGACATCAGGCTCAGGGGCAAAGACGGCCCGAATTCAAGAAACAGGGTGGTGAGCGCATCGAGGGTATTCTTCGTCTTGCCGGGGAGGATCAGGTGTCTCACCAGGACACCTCTCTTGGCGATCCCTGGCTCCCCTTCATCGGAAGCCAGGAAACCCTTCTGCTTGACCATTTGGGAGATCGCATCCAGGGCGACCTCCGGATAGTCTTCGCACCCGGACAGGGCCTTGGAAAGCCTCTTATCCGAGTACTTGAAGTCAGGGAGGTAGATGTCCCCATAATCCTGGGCCATCCTTACCATTTCCGAGGATTGATACCCTGAAACATTGTACACGATGGGGACCCGGAACCCTTTTTCCCTGAGGAGTGAAACCAGCTCAAAGGTGTGGGGGAAGAAGTGGTCGGGTGTGACTAAGTTGACGTTGTGCACACCATGCTCCAGGATCATGGAGGCGATCCTGTGAAAGAGATCCTGAGTGTCCGTGAAATTGCCCAAGCCTTGCCTGGAAATTTGATAGTTCTGACAGTAGGTGCATCCAAGGGAGCAGCCCGTAAAGAAGACAGTGCCCGAACCCCTTTGGCCGCTGATGGGCGGTTCTTCTCCCAAGTGGGGCCCCGCGTAGGCCACCCTGAGACGGGAGCCTTCTCCACAAAATCCCCGCCTGTTAGATGTGCGGTCAACGCCACAGTTTCTGGGACACAGCCGGCACTCCTTGTAAAACCTATCCAAATCCATAATCCGAAATCTCGGCATGCAGCATCTATGTTTCTATTATGGCAAATTCACGGAGTCTATCAAGAGGGTAAAAAAGAAGTAACAACTGACCGACGACCGATGACCGCGGACCGCAGAATTGAAAAGTATCAGTCACTTGTAACTCCTCACTCGTATCTCCCCGAGATTTTGAACCCTGAACCTTGAACCCTGAACTTTGAACTTTGAACCTTGAACCTTGAACCTTGAACTTTGAACCTTGAACCCTGAATGCCGCCCTTGGCGGCTGACCAGATCAACGATTTTCTTGACTTCTCGGGGAAGCTCATCTAGTTTTTGCCTCATTCTGAAGCAAAGGTGCAAGCTTGAGCAGAGAGGAGATGACCTATGGCCTATTCCATAAGTCCGGATGGCGAGGAATTCAAGCTCCCGGAGGGGGATGATTATCTCAGGGAATTCGAGAGGCTGGAGAAACTGGCCGCGAGACACCGCCGGGAGGGGCGCGAGATAGTGGTTGTCATGGGATTGGGCTTTGTGGGCGCCGTGATGGCTGGCGTGGTTGCGGACTCAGTGGATAAGAAGACCAATACCCCCAACAAGTTCGTCATCGGCATGCAGAGGCCCAGCACCAGGAGTTTTTGGAAGATACCCTTGCTCAACAGGGGGATATCGCCGGTCAAATCGGAGGATCCTGAAGTGGATCCCTTGATCGAACGTTGTGTCCTGCAAAAGGGAACCCTGACGGCCACCTACACCTACGACGCCCTCGGCCTCGCAGATACCCTGGTAGTGGATGTCCAGTGTGACTTCCACAAGGAGGAATTGGGAAATCTCCGCAGCGGGTATGCGGACATCAGCGCCCTTGAGGAGAGTTTCAAGATCATTGGACAAAAGATAAACCCCGGATGCCTGGTGCTGATCGAGACCACCGTACCTCCTGGAACCACCGAGTATGTGGCCTATCCCCTGATCAAGAAGGCCTTCAAGAAGAGGGGAATCCAGGAAGAACCCCTGCTGGCCCATAGTTTTGAGAGGGTCATGCCTGGTAGGGACTATGTGCGCTCCGTGAGGGATTTTTGGAGGGTGTGCAGCGGGATAAACAGGGAAAGCCTGGAAAGGGTAACGGCCTTCCTCTCCGACATCATCAATGTGGAGCAGTACCCCCTGACGACTCTGGACAAACCGATAGAGAGCGAGACGTGCAAAATCGTTGAAAACAGTTACAGGGCGACCATATTGGCGTTCCTGGATGAATGGAGCAGGTTCGCCGAGACCAACGGCGTGGATCTCATCAAGGTCATCAATGCCATAAAGGTGCGGCCCACACACGACAATATCATCTTCCCCGGACCGGGCATCGGCGGGTACTGCCTCCCGAAGGACGGGGGACTGGGCCTATGGGCTTACAAGCACCTCCTGGGCTTTGAGGGAGATCTCTTCAGGATTACGCCCGAGGCCATCAACATCAATGATACCAGGGCCCTGCACGTGGCCGAGCTGGTGAGGGACGCACTCAGGAACATGGGGAGGATCGTGGCCGCGTCCCAGGTGACCATCCTGGGGGTCTCCTACCGGGAAGGGGTTTCGGACACTCGATACAGCGGCTCAGAGATCATTGTAAGAAAGTTGACGGAAATGGGGGCTGAAATAAGGGCCCATGACCCCTATGTCAAGCACTGGTGGGAGATAGAAAAGCAGGATACCTACCCGGCCTCCGGGAAGAGCTGGTCAAGGTTTTTCCGCAACCAGGATCAGTTGAAAGAGTTCCGCATGACGGGAGATTTGGCGGATGCCCTTTATGGGGCTGAGGCCGTTGTCTTTGCCGTACGACACAAGGAATACCTGGACCTGGAACCGGACAGGGTGGTTGAAATGGTAGGAGGGCCTGCGGCGATCATTGATTGTTTCGGAATCCTCGAGGACGAAAAGATAGAACGATACTTTGAGTTGGGCTGCGAGGTGAAGGGCCTGGGCAGGGGTCATGTCAACCGCATCAAGGAAAGGGTTCGCAGGAGGCAGGGGGAGAGATAGGGCGCAGGGGGGTGATTTGCGGCTTTTTCTTGACTTTGTCCCCTTTTCTCTCTATATGGTTTAAGAGATATTCCTTGATATACAACCAAGGTGTAATGTTCTTTGAAGACCCCTTCATTCGTGCCAGGACAGGAGGTGATAAGAGTCTCTTTTTCTAGCAGGGTAAGGTGCATATCGGTTTCAATCGTTAACCCTGATGGCTTCGTAAAAAGTCCAATTTTCTGCGTTGCGCTTCATCCCTGCCCCGTTAAATGGGTGGTCTTGGTGTAGAAGCAAAGGTCGAGAAAGGCGTGGAAACATCATGCCTTCACCTGCATTCGATTCTGAGTTATTTAACGGTGCGGCGTACGGTAAGTACGCCTCATCACACGAGATTCGCGCGCCTTGAACTTGAAGCTTTTTACTTTGCCATCTCAATTTTGACTTTTTACGAGTTCGTTAACCCTGAATCCAGGGATTAGTGTCTTAGTGGCTAGGGAGTTGGAATTCTTGCGTTAAACCTGTAACTTTCGGCTGGAAAGGAGGTCAATATGAAAAAGGTATCGGTACTTGTAGCCATCTTGGTCTTTTCGTTTGCCTTTGTGTCCGGTGCAATGGCCCAGGATATAAAGGTCGGAACCCTCCTGGCCCATACCGGGCCCTTGAAAGAGTTTGGTCCTAACATTCAGAATGGTGTGATTTTGGCTGCCAAGCAAATGGCCGCGGCAGGGCTCAATATCAAGTTGATCCATGAGGACAGCGAGACGTCGGCCATCCCGGCGACCAATGCGGCCAAGAAACTTGTTGAAGTGGACAGGGTGGTGGCCATCATAGGCGCCCTGTCGAGCGGGGTCACGGTCCCTGTGGCCGAATCCGTCACTTCCCCCAACAATGTGATCATGATCTCCCCTGCTTCCACCTCACCGCTGATAACCGTATTGCCCGCTGACAGGGGCAAGGATTTCCTGTTCAGGACATGCCCCTCCGATGCCCTCCAGGGGGTGGTGGCGGGAAAGTTTGCCGCCAGCTACAACAGGACCGCCTCCATTCTTTATATCAATAATCCTTATGGCCAGGGTCTTGCAGAGACCTTCAAGAAATCCTTTGAAAAGAGGCGCGGCAAAGTCTTGGCCATGGTACCCCATGATGAAAAGGCCGCGGAATCCTACACCGCCGAGCTGAGAAAGGCCCTTGCCGGCAATCCTGACAGGTTATGTGCCTTTAGCTACGTGGATCATGCGAGGGTCTATCTCAAGGAGGCCATCGAGTTCTTCAAGTACAGGCGCTTCCTGTTTTGTGATGGTACCAAGTCAGAAGAGATTATAAAAGCCGTAGGAGCAAAATACCTGGAAGGCCAGATGGGTACGGCTCCGGGTACGGCAGGTGGTGAGTCCTATGTCATATTCAGTTCGGACTACAGGATGGAGTTCGGAAGGCTGCCGCCCTTGCCCTTCATTACCAATGCCTATGACGGGCTTGCGGTGATCGGGGTCGCTGCTTACGCGGCCAAGGTGAAGGGTCTGCCCCTTACCTCCGTCAACATAAGAGACCACCTGAGGGAGGTGGCAAACCCGCCTGGAGAGATCATCAAGCCGGGTGAGTTCAAGAAGGCCTTTGCCCTCCTGAGGCAGGGCAAGAAGATCAACTATGAGGGTGCGGCCGGCTCGGTTGATTTTGACGGGAACGGCGATGTAATCACACCTATTGAGATCTGGAAATATTCCAAGGGCAAGATCGTCACCGTGAGAATAGAGCACGTCTTCTAGCCGGCACTATGGATCGTCGCGGGAAATGGGGGAGCCGGGAAAGGTTCCCCTTTTTGTGCTCTCTAAGCATTGACCTCTTCCGCTGTACGAGCGGCATCTTGCCGCGATCCCGTAACCTTGAACTTTGAACCCTGAACTTTGAACCCTGAACCTTGAGTGCCGCCTTTGGCGGCAGACCAGACAGACCAGCCTATTCCATCATCTTGGAGATCTTCTTCTCCTCGCCCAGAAGCCCCTGGGGTCTGTACACGAGGATGATTTCCAGCAGGATGCCGATGATGAGAAACCTGATGTAAGGCGCCCTGGCCTTCAGGGTATAGGGTAGTAAGTCTGTCAGAAATTTGGTCCCAATCCATATACCCCACATCACATACGCCCCCAAAACCGCTCCCTTGTTGTTTCCGCTGCCCCCGGCCATCAACATGACCCATATGATGAAGGTGCCGTAAAGGGGGGTGAATACGTCAGGGGAGATCGCCTTGGTGTAATGGGCATAGAGGGCCCCTCCGATGCCCATTATCATTGAACCGAAGACCAGGGACTGCATCTTGAACCTGAAGACGTCCTTTCCGCTCGTGGCGGCGGAGACCTCGTCTTCACGGACGGCGCGGAGCACCCTGCCCCAGGGGGACCTGATGGCCCGCTCTATGAGCAGGTAGATGACAAACATTATCAAGAGGACGATCACCAGGTAGACGTAGTTGTAATGTCTCGGATCCACCAGGCCCTGAAAGGGCTGGGGAAGGCCCATCAAGCCCCTGGGGCCGTTGGCCAGCCAGTGCTCGTTGTTGAAGATGAGGCGGAATGTCTCGGCAATGCCGATTGTTGCTATGGCGAGATAGTCTTCCCGCAACCTGAGGGTCGGAATACCGATAAGGAAGGCGATAATACCGGAGACCATGGCTGCACCTAGCAAGCCAAAGATGAAGGGAAGGTCCAGGCCCATTATCTGGTGGACATACTGGGCATACACGCCGGTGGGTTTAGGTGTAGTGATCATGGCGGAAGTGTAAGCACCGATACAGAAAAAACCCGCAATGCCGATATTGAACAACCCCGTGTAGCCCCACTGTATGTTCAATCCCAGACAGAATACCGCATAGATACCTGCCATGATGGCGAGGGACACCAGGTAGGCGATGAGACCGCTGATCTCCATTAGCTGCTCCCTCCGAATATGCCCTTTGGCCTGATAAGGAGGATAATAATCATTATCATAAAGGCGACCGCTGGCTTATAAGTCGGCATGAGAAAGGCGGTGGAAAGTTGCTGTGCCACTCCTATGATCAATCCCCCGAGCAGGGCCCCGTACATGTTTCCTATGCTGCCCAGGATCGTGGCGGCAAAGAGGGGAATAAGGAATTTCCAGCCCATGTCAGGCTGCAACTGGACATCAATGCCGTAGAGTATGCCTCCGGCCGCGGCGAGGCAGCCGCCTATGGCCCAGGTCCATATGATGATTCTTTCCGTGTCGATGCCTGAGACCCTTGCCAAATCCATATTGTCCGCCGTTGCCCTCATTGCCTTTCCCATCCGGGTATTCTTGAGGAAAAGGTGAAGCAGGGTAATCAGCACGAACACGACGACGAGGATGAGGATCTGGTCCGGGCGGATCTTGATGCCCAAGGGGCCTTCGAGGGCGGGCCTCAGAAGCCCCGGCCTGTAAAACAAGGAGTCCGCCCCCGCGAATATATATATGATCATCCTTATGATAAAGGCTGCGCCCAGGGACGACATGGCCAGGATCACCATGCCGCTCCGTTTCCTGCGCAGTTTCTGGTACAGGATGCGGTCGAGCAGCACCGTCACGCAGGCCACCGCTGCCATGGAGAAGGGGAATGCGATGAGCATGCGCCAACCAAAGGAAAGCACGCCGAAGTTTGTGTCCGGCACCCCAAGCCAGGAAAGGACTCCTGATACCATGAAAAGGGCGAAATAGGCCCCTGCCGACATGAGGTCGCCGTGGGCGAAATTGGCGAAGCGAATGATACCGAATACCAGGGTGAGGCCGATTGCGCCCAGGGAAATGATGGACCCCAGTACGATACCGTAAACAAACAGCTCTAACACTTCTATCCCCCCAGGTAGAGGCGACCGACCTCCTCGTTTTCCAGCAGGGCCTTGCCGGAGTCGTCCAGGACATTGCGGCCCATTGCCAGCACGTAGCCATGATGGGCCATCTTGAGGGCCTCCCTTGCGTTTTGCTCGACTATGATCATTGATACCCCCGTTCTGTTGATTTCCACGATCTTCTCAAAAATATCCGAAACTATGATCGGCGCCAAGCCCGCGGATGGTTCGTCCAGGAGAAGGACCCGGGGGTCCAGCATGAGGGCCCTTCCCATGGCGACCATTTGCCTTTGGCCCCCTGAGAGTTGCCCTGCCTTCTGATTCCTCTTGGATCGCAGCACGGGAAAGAGATCATATATCTCCTCGAGGCGGTCGCTGTAATCGTCCCTGCGGATAAAGGCACCCATCTCCAGGTTTTCCTGGATGGTGAGGGATGGAAACACGTTCTCTACCTGAGGGACATAACTGAGACCCTTCCTCGCAATCCTGTCGGGCTTGAGCCCGGTGATGTCTTCCTCCCTGAATGAAATCTTGCCGGTCCTGGGCGTGAGGAGACCGAATATGGTCTTGAGGAGGGTGGATTTCCCTGCCCCGTTGGGTCCTATGATAGAAACGATCTGTCCCTCGTGAACCTTGATGTCCACACCATGGAGGATATCCACCTCCGTGGTATAGCCTGCTGTTACCTTTTCCGCCCTGAGTATGATCATCTGTATTGTCCGCCCAGGTACGCCTCCAGGACCCTTTCATCTCGTTTGATCTCTTCAGGGGTCCCCTCGGCCAGTTTTCGCCCTTCGCTCATGACGATCACCGGGTTACACAAAGTCATGACCAGGTCCATGTCATGCTCGATGAGGAAAAAGGTGATGCCGTTCTCCTCGCGCAGCTTTTCGATATTACTGATCAGCTTTCGCATCAGGGTGGGGTTCACTCCCGCACCGGGCTCATCCAGGAGCACCATCTTGGGCTCGGCCATGAGGCTCTTGGCCAGTTCCAGAAGCTTTTTCTGTCCCCCCGAAAGTGCCCCCGCGTATTCGTCTTTGAGGTCTATGAGTTCCACGAACTCAAGAACTTCAAGGGCCTTTTCCTTTATAGCCCTTTCCTGTTCCTTCACTGCCCCTATCCTGAACCAGGTATTCCAGACCTTTTCCCCCATCTGTTCTCCGGGTATCAGCATGAGGTTTTCCAGGACGGTCATTTGGGGAAACTCACGGGTGATCTGAAATGTCCTGTATATTTTCTTTTGGAAGATCTTATGGGGCGGTAGACCCTCTATCTCCTCCCCCTGGAAAAGAATACGGCCCCTGTCAGGCCTGTAATGGCCGGTGATGACGTTGAACAGGGTAGTCTTGCCTGCCCCGTTGGGTCCTATGAGCCCGGTTATGGAGCCTTCCTTGACCTCGAGGGAGCAGTCATAAACGGCCATCAGGCCTCCGAAGCTCTTGTCCACGTTTTTCACTTGCAGCATCAATACCCCTCGGATCATGAACAGTATGCGATGCCCTAAAGGAGTCTAACTTATTGAAAGCATGGAAAACTCTCTATTCCGAGACAAGTAGTGAAGCACCCGCAAAATATGGCCGGGGTCAATCATCTTCAACCATGTAACTTTTCAGTTTCTCTTTCAGACTATCGGGCCAGAGGTCTTCGTGGAGGAAGGCACGGATTTCCTCCCTGCTCAGTGATTGAACTATATGCCTGGGAAGGCTCCTGAGGGCTTCCAGCCTTTCAGGGTACGGTATGTGAGACGGTTGGTCTTTTTCGTCCATGGTGTTATCCCTTGAATTATAATCTCAGAATGTTCAAAGTTGACGAGCTCATAAAATGTCAAGAATTTCCGTTTTCCGTGATTCCGGGCCCGCCGGATTCTTCATTTCTTTTACCCATAACCCATTTGCGTAACAAAGTAAACAGAATAAAATGCAGGTCATGGTCAGCGAAATAGACCCAAAAAAAGGCCCTGTTTTGGACCGAGGCAACCGTGTTGCCGGTCCTAATTGACCAAGAAAACCAAAAATCAGGTCGACTCCCACCTCTCTACATTGACTATGGGTTCTGTAAGGTGTATACATCAAGAAAAATGGGGTATTCTGAGGTGCCGCGGAATTGAGCCTGAGACAGGGTGCCCTTGGAATTTGATATTAGGAACCAGGAATGAGGAGAGAAATCATGGGAGAGAAAAAGGGAGAACAAGGGAAGAAGAAGGAAGAGAAGGAGAAAAGAGACCTGTTGCGATACAAGAGGGTCCTCATAGTGGATGATGAACCCGATGTCCTCGAGACTCTCGAGGAGCTTCTGCCCATGTGTGATGTGGTCAAGGCTGCCACCTTTGAAGAGGCCCGGGATGTTTTGAGCACCCAGTACTTTGACATCGCCATCCTGGACATAATGGGGGTGGATGGGTACAAGCTCCTGGAGCTTGCCAACGAGAGGAAGGTCATAGCCGTGATGCTGACAGCCCACGCCTTGAGCCCTGATAACGTGGTAAAATCTTACAAGGAAGGGGCGGCATCCTATGTCCCCAAGGACGAGATAGCCAATATTGCGACCTACCTTAATGACATACTCCAGGCAAAAGAGGAGGGCAAGAGCACTTGGTGGCGCTGGATGGATAGGCTCGGTGCCTTTTTTGAAAGGCGTTTTGGCCCTGACTGGAAAATGGACGACAAGGAGTTCTGGGACAGGTTTATGTACTACTAGAGGCCGCCCATGTCTTGCCGGGCCCTGGCGCGATGGGATTGACGTCCTGAGGGGCGGCGATCGAAGAGGATCTCCAGGGGAAGCAGAGGAGCAAAATTCAGGATTTTCGAATGGAAAAAACCGGTATTTCCTTATTGATTTCCGTATCTATAATATTCTTTGATTGAAATCAAGCAAGAAAGATTCGGACCAACAGCTTTTCTAATGTTTCCAATAATCTTTCGACAAGAGAAAAAAGCAAAATAGAGAAATTTTCTGTTGACAATAGGTGCAGTGAGCTATATCTAAGTAAAGTTAGGCTAAGGGAAAGGTTAACAGGTAAACGGAGACAACAGGATATCAAAAGGAGGCTGAGTATGAAAAGAGGAAGACCAGGTATGATGGCAAGGGTGGGGATTTGTTTCCTTCTGTTAGCTTTCGTGATCTTGCCTATGACATCTCAATTGTCTGTGGCGGCCGAAAAAAAACTGCTTCCCAAGGCAGGTGAGACCACAGGATCCGCCCCAACCGAGGTAGCCCAGGCAGCGGCAGGGGCAGCAGGCGCTGGTGAGGCGGCAGCCGGAGCAGCGGCAGCCGGAGCAGCAGCAGGTGTTAGTGCGGCCACCCTGGCAGTGATCGGCGGAATAGCTGCAGCAGTAGTTGTTGGTTCAGTCGCTGCTGATGAGGATGCGGCTGCAGTCCATCATTAACCAACAGAGTATCGAGTATCATTATAATAACATTTTTGACGTGAAAGAGACCATGTAGGTCGACTTCAAAGGTGAGGAGTGTGCGGCGGCAGTTTCTCCTCGCCTTTTTTTATCCAAATCCTATTCGGCAATACTCCCAAGACACACCGGCAAATGTCCCGTAGCGTCAGGCCCCTTACCAGCGGCTCCTGGGGTTCCTGGCGCCGGGAAATGACAATAACCCCAATAATTACAATAAGGTAAAACTCATAGATCCCTGTAAGGGAAGGAGCGGAGCACTGCGCAGAAAGAAGAAGAACAAAGGACCGATGACCGAAGACCGACGACGCGGGAGCGGCATCGTGCCGCGACCCCATAACCTTGAACCCTGAACCCTGAACCTTGAACCTTGAACCCTGAACCTTGAACCCTGAACCTTGAACCCTGAACCTTGAACCCTGAACCTTGAACCTTGAACCCTGAACCTTGAACTTTAAACCATAATACCCTATTATCCATAAATTCCCAGGCACTGCTACTTGATATGGGTTATTCGAGGTCCCCTATGACTCCCAGAAAGACCATATTTCTCCTGGCAACCATTATAGCCCTCCAGACCTTTTTTCTGCTTTTTTCCAAAGGACTCTGGGCACAGAGCCTGGAACTCGCCTCTGGCCGGGAATCCCGGCTGATACAAGAGCTTGCCGGGGAGGACGTCCTGACACCTGAGCAGATCAAGGAGGTCAGGGAGATCCTGGCACAGGAGAAGACCTGCACGGAGGCCCTGGAAAGGGTAAGGAGGGATGGGGGCACTCTCACCAATGAGGAGCTGGAGGCCTGCAAGAAATCCCAGGAGATCAAGGAGGTGCTGGGGAGGGACAGGACCTGTCTTGAAGCGGTGAAGCGCGTCCAGGAAAAGGGTGGGACCCTCACGCTTGATGAGCTGGCGGCCTGCAAGCAGGTATCCAAGATTCTCCAGGAGAGGGCACTCAAGGAGGCTGCCGCAGGGGTGCCTGAAGGGGTAGAAAAGGAGGAAATCACCGAGGAACTCAGAAAGGTTGAGAAAGAAGAGGAAGAAAGACGGCCGATAGAGGCGCCCCCGGTAGAGAAAGAGCCGGAGCTGGAGATATTCGGCCACGAGCTCTTCAAGAGGCCGCCGAGCACCTTTGCGCCCATAACGGCGATCCCCGTGTCGGACGACTACGTCATTGGTCCCGGCGATGAGGTAAAGGTCCTCATGTGGGGCAGGCTCGATGCGGAATATACCTTGGTGGTGACACCCGAGGGCATACTGCATTTCCCCAAGATCGGGCCACTGCCTGTGGCGGGCTTGACATACAAGGAGATGAAGGAGCTCATCAGGGGCAAGACCGGTGCCATCACGGGGGTCAACGTGAGTGTGACCATGGGGAGGCTCCGGTCAATCCAGGTCTTTGTGACCGGAGAGGTAAAGAGTCCGGGTCTTTACACGGTCAGTTCCCTCGCCGCTGTCCTCAACGCCCTGCTCTCCTCCGGAGGACCTACAAGGCTTGGATCACTGCGCAATATTCAGCTCAAGAGAGGGAACAGGATCGTTGCCACATTGGATGTCTATGATTTCCTCCTCAGGGGAGACAAGTCCAGTGATGTCCGCCTCATGCCGGGGGACGTCATATTCGTACCCATGGCAGGTCCGATGGTCGCCATATCCGGCAACGTGAAGAGACCCGCCATATACGAGCTGAAGCATGAGCTTTCCCTCCGGGAGGCCTTGAAACTGGCCGGAGGCCTCGCACCAGGGGCCTACGGCCAGAGGATCCAGATAGAGAGGTATTACCGGTTCCAGAAACAGATAGTCCTGGATATTCCCTATGCGGAACTTGAAAGGGAGGAACCGGTGTTGCTCCGGGACGGAGACGAAGTGCGGGTCTTTTCCATCATCCCCGAAAGCGTCAATGCGGTCTATCTTTATGGTAACGTACAGAGGCCCGGCAAGTACGCTTACAGGACAGGACTTCGCTTATCTGACCTCCTGCCCGACCTGGAAAGCCTGAAGACGGATACCTACTTCGACTATGCCCTGATAAAGAGATATCGCCTCAAGGATATGAAGGCGGAGCTCATCCCCTTTGACCTCGGGAGACTCCTCGTGAAGAAGGATGAAACCCAGAACCTGCTCCTGAGGCCCCTGGACGAGGTATATATATTCAGCAAGTGGATGTTCAAGGACAAGCCCTACGCGAGGATCGAAGGTGAGATAAGGAAACCAGGCCGTTATGTCGTGGACAAGATGCGGGTGAAGGACCTGATCTTCAAGGCAGGGAACCTGACCCGTGATGCCTACCTGGAGCTGGGACACCTCTATCGGACCGACCCTGAGACAAGGGAGGTCACCATACATTCCTTCAATGTGGCCGAGGCCCTCAAGGAGGACCCGGCACACAACCTCCCCCTGAAAGACATGGACCGCATCGTAATCCACAGTGCCTTGGAGTTTGAGCAGAAGTACACGGTGTCTGTCAGGGGCGAGGTCAACAACCCCGGTGATTATCCCTACGCGGTGAACATGACCGTGAGGGATCTCATCCTGGTGGCGGGCAGCGTAAAGGACTCCGCCTACCTGGAGCAAGGGGAACTGGTGCGGTTCCAGATCTTCGAGGGGAGGGAGGTCAAGACATCGGTCATCAATTTCGATATCAGGAAGGCCCTTAAGGGAGATCCTGCCCACAACCTGGCCCTCGAACCCCTGGACGTGGTATACGTTAAAGAGATCCCGGAGTGGGGCGAGACCAGGAAGGTCACTATAAAGGGCGAGGTCCAGTTCCCGGGTACCTATGAGGTCAGAAGGGGAGAGAGGCTGAGCTCCCTCGTCGAACGGGCCGGTGGATTCACCAACCTGGCATACTTCCGGGGGGCCTTTTTTGCCAGGGAATCGGCAAGGGAGGCCCAGGAAAAGCGGCTCAGGGAAATGGTGGAAAGACTCAAGGTGGCAATGGCAAGGGCAGGCTCGGAAGAAGCCCAGGCAGCCTTGTCTCCCGAAGACCTGGCTGCCCAAAAACAGATGATGGCGGCCCAGGAGGGCCTGATCAAGAGGCTTGAGGCCTTGAAGGCCACGGGCCGCGTGGTGATCGCCCTGGCCCCTTTGCCTGTGTTCAGGGGGAGCGGCAGTGACCTTGTCCTGGAGGACGGCGATGAGCTCATGATCCCCAGAAAGCCGGACACCGTGAATGTCCTGGGAGAGGTCTACAACCCCACGAGTCTCATTTTCGAAGAGGATAACCCCAACCTGGGTTACTACCTTGCCAAGACCGGTGGTCCTACGGAGAACGCGGAGGAGGATCAGATCTACGTCATCCGGGCCGATGGCACGGTGGTCAGCAAGAAGGGGACATCCAGGTATGCATCACTGCTGGGTTCAGGTTTTGAAGACACGAAGCTCTATCCCGGAGATACCGTGCTCGTGCCCCAGAAGGTCATCTTTCCCAGCTTGATGCGTGACATAAAGGATATTACCACCATTCTTGCCCAGATTGCTTTGTCGGCGGGCGTAGTCATCGCCGCCTTCTAAAGCCCGGGCCTTGGCACTTGCTGTGGGAGCGGCATCTTGCCGCGAACCGATTAACCCTGAACCCTGAACCCTGAACCTTGAACCTTGATGGCTTCGTAAAAAGTCCAATTTCTGCGTTGCGCTTCATCTCGCTGTGATTGCAGCGTACGTTAAGTACGCCTCATCACACGAGATTCGCGCGCCTTGAACTTGAAGCTTTTTACTTTGCCAT
>JAFDHB010000122.1 GCA_019308985.1 Deltaproteobacteria bacterium
CAGACCTGCGATGATCTGGTTGGAAGGGGTCTGCTGAGTGCCAAGGGCATGGCGCAGGAAGGCAAAGACCACGACCAACCTGGTGAAGGATGTCATAAGTATGAGAATGGCCGGCGCGAGGGAAAGAACGGTAAGCAGAAGGAGTATATGGAGTAAGACGGAAAAATGCCCCGCATCACCGACCTCTCCCGTCCCTATGTGAATCGAAGGAAAAAGGAAGTCTTCGGCATGGGCGCTATTGAGGAGAAGCACTGTAATGACAGGGCAAAGGATAACGGCGAATACCAACCGGTTCCCCGTGCCCTTATCTTTTTGTTTCGTTCTTTTTCCTGCTTCCATCTCCTTCCGACCCTTCTCCATTTTGATTCTCAAGCCTTGCCAGGAGGCTTATGTTTCCAGGTGCGACGCCGATGAGGAATCTTTCCCCGGAAACTTCTATGACCTGAATCCTGTCCTTGGGAGAAACATGAAGTGAAGAGATGCTCTTGATAATAGTTTCCCCCTTTGATGCCCGGCCCAAGAACAAACCCCTTCTCATCAGGTAAAGGACCAAGATCACGAGTCCCAGGACGACCAGGAGCATTGAGATTGTCTTGAGCCCGGTACTGATCATGTCCATCTCGAATAGCCCGTTCATTGAGGTCATCATCTTGTCTAAATCCTCGGATTCTCCCCGGGTTCCTCTCCCCGGCGGAACGATACTGCCCTGGAGAATCAAGTGGAAATGTCTTCTATCCCAGGGTCTTCACCCTTTCAAGGGGACTGATTATATTGGTCACCCTTATGCCGAACCTGTTATCTACCACGACTACTTCACCCCTGGCGATCAGCTTGTTGTTGACATATATTTCCAGGGGCTCTGCCGTGGATTTCTCCAGCTCGATTATTGACCCTTGGCCCAATTGCAACAGGTCATTTATGAGCATCTTGACCTTGCCCAGTTCCACAGACACATCGAGGGGAATATCCAAGATAAGATCAAAGTCGCAGGTCTCCTGTGCTTCGGCATTATTCCCGGCCTGTGGTTCTGTCAGGGTATCGGCCTTTGAATTGCGTGAATCGTTCATTTTTCACCCCTTGTCAATCTTTCCCTCCAGCCTTACGGCCTTTCTCTTGTTATATATCCCCGGGTAACCTTTGAACTTGGGGATACCCTCTACAGTTACAATGACCCGGTCGGTAATTTTTTGGTCCAACTGTATTATGTCGTCAATCTTCATCTCCAGGAGATCTCTCCCGGTTATTTTTGTCGTACCCAGGATGCAAGTGACCTCTAAAGGGAGACTTCCCATTTTCTTCTCAAGGCCCTTTCTCCATGGCCGGTCGACCCCCGGTTTTTCGCCCTGGAATTTGTCCCGTAGTTTTTCCCTGAGGGGTTCTATGGTTGCGTATGGGATACAGAGTGTCATCGTCCCTGAAAAGCTTTCCAGATCCACAGTAAACTTGATTGCCACTACCATTTCTTCGGCTTCGACAATCCCGGCGAATTGCGGGTCCACCTCCGAGCGCACAAAGATCATCTCCATATCCTGGATGGCCGACCATGCCTGCTCCAGGTCACCGAGGATTATTTTCGAGATTTTCTCTATTACCTTCACCTCAATGGGGGTGAAGCTTTTTCCTTCAAGCTTGACCCGGCCTGCGGGTCTTCCCCCAAACAGGGTGTCTATGAAGGAGAAGACCAGGGTTCCCTCCATAACAAGCATGGCATATCCCCTCAAAGGCTCCATCTTGAAGATGTTCAGACTGGCAGGAAGAGGGATTCCGCGACAGAATAGGCTGAATTTGAGAGATTCTATGGAGTCCATGGTCACGTCTATGACCGCCCCGGTGGTAACGGACAAACTTGTCTTAAGGAGCCCGGCGAACCTCTCACTAACGGTCTCAAGGCCGGGGAGCTGAAGGTGTATGGGCCGTGTCTCCCTGCCGAAATCATAGACGTCGATCCCTTCAGAGCTCTGGGGGGCATCTGTCTCTACTTCTACCTTGCCCTTGGATATCCCCTCGAGCAGGGAGTCGACTTCATCCTGTGATAGTACGTTTGCCATAGCCCTGTTTATTGAACGACAAATTCCGTAAAATATATTTTTTTGACAATATTGCCATTCAGTACCTGGTTCACCCTGTACAAGAGCTCTTGTTTTAATGCGATTTTGCCATCCGGGGTGTTGATCTCATCAAAGGATTGACTGGAAAGCAACAGGAGGATGGCATCCCTCAGCCGGGGATTATTTTCTTCCAGGATTTTCCGAGTCTTTTCGCCGGTGATCTCGAGGCTGATGGTGACCTTCAGGTACCTGTTGCTCAGGCCGGATTTATCCATCAAGTTGACGATAAATGAATCGAGCGGATGGATGACAAGTACTTCCCCGGCCTTGTCTTTGGGATGATCCGGCGGAGCAGATCCATCGCCCTCCGGTGCCTTTCCCTTTTTGAAGAACCCCCAGGCAAAGTAACCACCTGCTCCCAGGGCGATTACCAACACTGCCAGGATCAAAAGTTTGAAAGGGAGTTTCTTGCTCTCCCCGCTTTTCTTCTTGTCGGTATCCTCTGGTTCTATTTCCTTTGCCATTTTCTCCTCTCATAGATGCCTGAAGATGATTTCCACCCTCCTGTTTAATGCCCTGTTCTCTTGCGTATCATTCGGATACATCGGCCTTGATGGACCGGCGGCCCCGACAGAGAAACGATGTGGCGGCAGGCCCTTCACGTTGATAAAATAGTCCAGGACCGACAGGGCCCTGTATAATGATAGCTCCCAGTTTGACCTGTATTTTCCCCCTACAGGAGGCGTATTGTCCGTGTGGCCGACAATCAGGATATCGTTTGGACAAGAGCCTATTATGGCGGCGATATAGTCGAGGAACGGGAAAAGGTCTTTTCTGATTTCTGCTTCCCCCGGCCTGAACAGGACCCTGTTGGGGAAGGTCAGGACGATGCCCCTCTCATCGTCTATTATCCTTATCTTGTCCCTGAAGCTCCTCAACATCTCATCCAATTCCTCGTCGGTTCCCTTAAAAGGGATTATCATGTCGGAAAGACGGCTCTGGTCCACTACTACCAAGCCTTCGCTGTTGTTGTATGCAGAAATGAACCTGGCGAAATCAGGGACTCCCCTGAGGCCGGAGAATTCCAGCCCCCCTGTTGCCTGTTTGAAGTGTGTAAAGAGCGACTTTAATTTCTCCGTATCCAGGGAAGACATGGAAATAAGCAAAACGAAAAAGGTCAGGAGCAACATGACCAGATCAGAGAATGTGACCATCCATAGACCGGCATTCCTGCTTTCCTCCTGGTTCGCGGTTTTCCTTCTTCCAGCCATTGTTCAAAACACCTTGAAATCGAATTTTTTGTAGGTAACGACCCCTGAGGGTTTCTCTCCGTATATTCTCCTGATGTATGGCGGCGCATTGATGTTCAAGATGATATCCACCCGTTTGTTCTTGGCTCGGGATGCACTGGTCTCGTTTGAAGCGATCGGCCTGTAGCTGCCGGAACCATAGGCTGTCAGCCTCTGAGGTGTGACTCGGCCTCTTTGGATCATATATCGTAGGACCTCCAGGGCCATAAGCCCCGAGATCTCCCAGTTTGACCTGTACCCCTTTTCATCCGCAGGGACGTTGTCGGTGTGGCCTATTATTTCCACCGGATACCGCCCTTTATTGATGAATTCACAGAGCCTGTCCAGCAGTTCACGTGAGGATGGTTTGATCTCTAACCTGTCGTCGTAAAACAGGGCACTCTCTTTGATGGTGATTATTTCCCTGTCTTTCTTTTTATGGGGTTTGACTTGCTTAATGATATCCTTGTCTATCATGGATATGAGCTCTTTCAGTGTTATAGCCTCCCTTATCATAGCAGGGGAGGGTGGGATGATGTCCTCTCCTGTCTTCATGGGTGATAACCCGCCAAGAAGGCTGCCAAAGGCACCTGTCAGGGAGCCTATAGCCATGCGCACCTTTTGCTGGTCTCTTACCGCAATGGAGTTGAGCAGGATGAAGAAGGTCAATAGTATCAGGAAGAGCGATACGGTCATCGTCATCCCCACGTCTGCCGGGGGGCCTTCATTCCCGCCTTTTTTCCTATCGACGGCCATCGGATGCCTCCCTTTGATTGGGCGGAAGAAAGGCCAGGAGCTTCTGCTCGAGAATCCTGGGATTATCGCCGTTTGAAAGGGAAATGATTCCCTGGATGCACATCTCCTTTGTCAAGACCTCCTGTCTGCTCCGGGTCCGGAGTTTTCCTGCAATCGGCAGACAGAGTATATTGGCTATCATGGATCCGTAAAAGGTCGTCAGCAATGCTACTGCCATGGCGGGTCCGATTGTGCTGGGGTCATCCATGCTTTGGAGCATTTGCACCAGCCCTATGAGCGTCCCTATCATGCCGAGGGCCGGTGAAAAGGTGCCCATAGTGGTAAAGATCTCTGCTCCCAACTGGTGCCTGCTTTGTATGAATTCAACTTCTGTCTCCAATATGTCCCTGATTTCCTGGGGCTCCAGCCCGTCGATGGAGAGCTGGATCCCTTTCTTGAGAAACTCATCCTGTAGATCTTCTATCTCCTTCTCCAGGGCGAGCATCCCCTCTTTTCTGGACTTTTTGGAGAATTCCATAAACTTTTTGATGATCTCATCGGCTGATATGTTGCGGGTGAAAAGGGCGTTTCTTGCTATTCCGAAGACACCAAACACATCTTTCAGCGGGTAGTTGATCATTGTAGCTCCGAGCGTCCCGCCTACAACGATCATCAAGGCAGGGATATTTATGAACAGTTGAATGCCGCTGCCCATAAAAATGGCAAGAAGCACTAGGCCGAAGGCCGATATGATACCCAACAAGGTCGCAATGTCCATGTCTGCTTCCTAAGACCTGATTCGAAATTTATTGATTTTCCGCAAGAATCGATGCTCTTGCGTCAGTCTCCGCAGCAAGTGAAACTATCATCCCTGCTCGTCATGATAGTTCAAAAAGGGTCTTTTTCCTCGTGCCGGACGAGGATAGAATACAGCAACCTTTGTGCCATACTCTATGTTCTTGGGGGTTATTCTGTCACGAGGAGAAAAAGCCTGAGATTATAAACAGATATGAAAGGTCTAAAGTCGTATATCGGTGGGCGCGGAAAGATGCGATGTCAATCCAAGGGGGGGATGTCAAGATATTGACATCCCCCGAAGCCGGACCCTATACCCTTTCAGTGCGTTCCCGGACCGGCGGTTATCTCTTGAGGTTTATCAGTTCGGCCAGCATCTGATCCGTTACCGTAATGATCTTGGAATTGGCCTGGAAGCCGCGCTGTGTGGTGATCATCCTGACGAACTCATTTGCGATATCCACATTGGATTGCTCAAGGGCGTTGGGTGCGATACTGCCGAGCCCGTTGGTGCCTGGCTTGTTTGTTATTGCGGCTCCGCTCTCCTTTGTCTGCCTGAAGAGATTGCCCCCCTCCTTGAACAGCCCCTGTACGTTTTGAAACTTGGCCAGGGCTACACGGTAGAGGGGTACGAGCTGGCCGTTGGAATATGTTCCGGTAATGATACCATCCACATCCACATTTACCCCCTGAAGATCTCCCGCACCATAACCATTGGCGGATTGGAAGGTGGTGGTAGATGCCCGGGCAAACTGGGTGGTGGACAGGGAGCTGTTCACCCAGCTTGAACCATCGTAGCGAGACCCGAAATCAAGTTCTACACTCATGGAGTTTCCGGGGATAAAGGCCGGGGCGAAGGTGAAATATCCGTCCGAGAGATCACCCGGCACGTTTTGCGGTACCGAGGCCCCGGTGGCGGGATTGATCTGCCACACTTCGAGGTTGCTGATCACACCGGAGCCGCTGTTGAAATGGATAAGGCCCCCGGCCAGCAATCCGGCCCAGTTATTGCCGGAGACCCCTGTCCTGTTATCTTCACTTGGGTTGCATGTGACAATGAACTCATAGGCGTAAGATGTATCCGCCTTATCAAAATAGATCGTAATGTCGTGTGTGCTTCCCAGGGAATCGTATATCTTAAGGGTGGTCTGGTATTCATATGCATTTTCACTGAGGCTGCCCCCGTTGGTCACCCAAAGGGAGGCAAGGGCGTCATCAGACCCGGATGTGTTATCAGAGCCGTCCGAATCCAGGTTGACTATGGTCTGGACATGATCGGTCTCCTGTGGAGGAGAGGTGAAAGAGCTTAGAAGGATATCGGTGACGGAACCTATGTCCTCTCCATTTTCATCCAGCTTCCATCCCTGAACGATGTACCCTTCAGGGTTGACCAGATATCCGTCCTTGTTAAAGCGAAAATTGCCGGCCCTTGAGTAATAGAGGTTGTCATTGTTCTCTTCTCTCAAAACAAAGAACCCTTCTCCGCCGATGGCCAGATCAGTGGGATTACCCGTGGACTCGAAGGATCCTTGCTCAAAAGAGGAGTATATGTCCCCAAGGGCCGTCCCTCTGCCCACCTGCGACGTGCCTGAGAGGGTCGAAATGGACTGGCTCAGGAGATCCTGGAAAGAGAAGGTGCTCCCCTTGAATCCCACGGTGTTGACGTTGGCGATATTGTTTCCGATGATTTGCATGGCATTGCCCAGGGTGGTAAGGCCACTGATCCCTGAAAACAGTGCACTCGATAATGCCATTTTATTCCCTCCTGTATCCTTGTTGTTTTATTTCGGTCCTGTCAATCCAGGGCGACACGAAAACAGTGTTCAAGCGAGTCCCTGGATATCAGGGGATCTGTTCCTCTGTTACCATGACATCCAGTACATTCCCTATGCTGATCGGAATGTCGTCAACGTAAAGCAGGGGAGAGGGATCTTCCAGATTGATCCCGGTCACCCTGCCGATAATCCGGGGCTCCGCGTCCAAGACCTGTCCTCCTTCATCAACGGCAGTAACTTGAAAGCCGTAGAGACCCGGGCTTTGCCTTATCCCCGCGTCGTCTCGTCCGTCCCATTGAAAAGTGTGCTCCCCCGGGCTCAGGGTCCCCAGCTTGATATGCCTCACAGGGTATCCATTTGAGTCTGTTATCCGGATGGAGCAATCTGCCGGGGAGTCCAGGGTGAAGCGCCCCTTGGCCGCTGCACCCTCTTTTAATGACAGGACGTCACCCCGGGCAACGATTTCCTTGCCCAGGATACCGAGGGTCTGGAGGCGGACCGCCCTTTCATCCGAATATTTGAGTTCCTCCAAGTTCTCATTGACATTAAAGAGCTGCTCGAGGCTGCTGAACGTCGCCAGTTGAGCAGTGAACTCCGCGCTATCGAGCGGGTTTAATGGGTCCTGGTGTCTGAGTTGTGCTACCAGTAACGTCAGGAAGTCATCCCTGCCGAGTCCCTTTTTTGATCTCGCAAGGGAGAAGACACCCCCCTCATCGCTGGATACGCTGAAATTTTCCGTGGCGAGTTTTTCGATCATCATCTTCTATCAGTTCCTCCTTATTTACGCCTTAAGGTCCAGTAGCCGGCTGCTTGCACCCATGGAATGGGGAGCTCCCATAGGATCCTCAACGGCCTCATCATTTGAGGATGGGGCAGCGGCCATCCCTTGCATTTCTTGCCCGCCGCGATTTGCTCCTCCGCCCGGACCTTCCCTCAGATCGGCAAGAGACTGCCCGAACGTGCCACCGCTGTCTTGAATATCTATCTTTTCCAGTCTTACTCCTTGGTCCAAGAGTGCGGCTTTCAGGTCCCTGATATTGGACAGGATAATCTCCTTTACCGCTGAACTTTCGGTCATCATTTCAACCTTGACGGAGTTTTTATTGACCTCCAGCACGAGCTTCAGGGTCCCCAGCTCGGGGGGGGTTAACCTGAACCGGATTGCCCTCTCCCCGATCAGCATAGACCTGGATATTTGCCTTGATACCTGATCTATGAGATAGGCGGGCAAAGGACCTCCTGAAGACCCTTTTCCCCCTCCGCGCTCAATAACAAGAGCTTCCGGGAATGGGGAGGCGATTGCCCGGGAAGGTGTGTGGGCCGGTTCGGCCGGCAGCTTAGGGGCTCGCCTTTTTTCCGGAATTGTTCTGTTCAGTTCCCATGCATCACTGACCGGACTTGATTGCGTTTTGCCGCCCTGCAAGTCGACCGGTACCTCACGCCCTTTGCCGGAAAAGGAACGAGAGACAGCCCCACGAAGCCATGAACTCGAATCCGGGTGCTTTTCTTGGATTTTGACATTCCTGCCGGTTTCATTCTCCAAGGCAGGGAAGCTCCTATCCCTTTTGATAGCCTCGTGTGCGGTCAGGGCCCTCATTTTCAAGAGAAGGCCTTCAATGCCCGGTCTCTCATCACCCCCTCTTGAAGTTATCGCCTTTTTCAAGATACTATCTATGGCGGCATCCACTTTTGGGGGTATCCTGGTCTCATAGTGTCCTGTTGGAACCCCGTGTCCGGAATTCAGGTATGGGGCCTGTGGTGCCGGTCCTATTGACAACCCCCCTTTCTCAATGCCCCTGTTCCCGGGATTATGGGATTCGGGTGTCGGCCTCCCAACCCTTAGGTCGATCCTGGGGTTCCTTACTTCCCCTTCCCCAGCCACCTTCATAAACCGCTTCAGGTCCCGGTCCACGTCAGAGAGGGGATTCTTCCTGTCCATCTCTTTTTTCAGGCTGATCAAAAATTCGTCCAGATCCAACCCTTTCCCCTTCACGGTTGCCTCTCCCAGGGCACGATCAATCTCCTGGGGTGTCAGCCCCAGAGACCTGAGAAAGGATTCAAGCCGAAGAACGGCGGACGGCCCCAAGAATTTTCGTTCTTCATGGCCTGTCCGGGCTACCTCATCAACCTTGAGGAAGAATTGAGAAAAGGGTATCGGCCCTTGGGTAGAGCCTTCCAGTAGCTCCTTTAATATTTTTTCGACGGTGTCTCTTGAAATGCCGCAATGGCGAAGGAATTTTTCCAGCAGGGGAAGGTCCTTGCGGTTCAAATAGACCAGGTTCAGGGCCTTTCCCCTGCTCAAGAGTCTCTTCCTGAGGGCTTCGATGTAAGAATGTGCAGTCTCTTTGGAGGGCCGTGCCCAGTGCGATGCCCTGGCAGGGGTATATGGCCCTTTCCCCCGAGACGGGTACAGGGCATTGATGATGTCTGGGAAGTTTATCCCATCCGTTCCCCCCCCGGACAAACCGGGTCCCGTGGAAGGTGCGTACCGTCCAGGCAAAGAGGCAATTTTTGATACCTGCGGATTCATGTCCCCCCTTTGAAACGACTTTTTGCTCGGTTGCCTGATTTTGTTAGCAATCTCCGTACCAAAACCGGGGCCTAGAGGATAGTCTTTTATTTTCAATGTGTTACATGGCGAGAAGAAAGACAAGGTGGGGTGTGTTCGTGTCGTGAAGGCAAGGACTGCCTGGTTGAGTCCACGAAGGGGAAAATCTTTCCTTCTTGGGCAACAAGTCGGCCTTTTTTCAAGCCGTGATTCCCGGATGGACTCGTCAGCATCTCACGGATTTCGTCACCTTGCCGGAGGTTACACTGATGCCTCATTCCTTGATTGGAGTCGGTGGCTGCAAAGACACTTCCCTTTGTCTAGCGTCTCTTGGCAAGCCCTTCAGTGATCTTGGCGGCCCTCTCCGTTTCTACAAAGGAGAGAATCTTGCCTACCTGGTCTCCTTTCATTCTGGAGAGAAGGTCTACAGAGAACTTTATGTCGAGTTTTTCAATCAGGTCCGCCGCCTTTTGGGGTTTCATTGAAGAATAGGCCTTGATTAGATGTTTGAATTTCTGGTCCTCCATCGCCTTTTTCTTGGCTACTTCCGCCCTGATCTCATCCCTTAGTCGTGACAATATATTGATCTTTTTTTCTATTTCCTCCTGGATTGTGAGAAGCTCGGCCTTTTTCTTTGCCAGTATTTCCTGCTCTTTCCTCAGTTCCGCTCTCTTCTTCAGGATGTAGCTCAATTCAAGCTCTTCCCCCCCGACCGTGCCTTGACCTTCTCTTGGATTCGCCTTTGAAGTGCTTTCAACCTCGGATGCCAGTGCATGATTCTGTGCCAGCGGGGGTTTGATGTCTCCCCGAAACAAGAGAATGGAGCCGAACACGATCTTCAGTGAGATCAAAAAGGCAAGAAAGATCTGGGTCAATAATTTCATCCCTTCCGCCCCCTTCTTGGCATCACCATCTCGTCCAAGGTCCTCTGTTCTTCCCTTTCCGCCTTTTCCCCGTGCCTTTTGAAGTGCAGGTCCTTCAGGATCTCCAGGGATTTTTTCCTCAGGGACTCCCTTTTCAGGGCCTCCTCCAGGGACTTCACCCTGTGATCCGCCCTATCAACCTCTTGGTATGCTTCTTTGAGGTCATGATCCAATTTTTCAAGAGATGCCCTGTAGAAACGGTATCGAGAAACCCTTATCCCCCTGATTTGTTCGTCTCTGCACCTTTCGGCCATTTCCCTTTTTTGTTCATTCAGGGTATGGACCAGCCTTTTTGCCTCCAGACGTCCGCTTATGGCGCGAGAGAGGTCTACAAGGGCCTTTTTCTCCTGGTAGGTCCTGTAACGAAGTACCCTGTCCAGCCTGAAGACGAATGATCTCATTTTTTTCCTGGTCTTCTCGTGTCGCTTGAGTACGCAACGGGGCGGCCCCTGATATATCCTGTAACATCCCGGCCTCGTCCATCCGTTCATGGCTCAGCAACGAGTGATTCCAGCCTTGCGACGCTCTCCTCGAAGGTCACTTTTTGGTCAATC
>JAFDHB010000314.1 GCA_019308985.1 Deltaproteobacteria bacterium
GCCAAGGTTAATGTCGTTGCTTCCCCATCTGCCCGGGCCAAAGAGCCCGTATCGCTTGCCTGCCAGCTTCCTATTGAGCTGGCTCACCACGCTTCCTATCCTTAGCTTTTCCTCGTAGGAGCCCAGGTTGGCATAGGCCTTGGGATCAACATAGACGACATACTCTATGTCTCTTGTTATGCTGTTTGAGAGGATCCTGTTGTTGGTAAAGATGACATGTTCCTCGGGGATGTCCTCTGGGAGTTCCACCACCTCCACCCCCTCCGGCATGGACAGGGTCCGGCACTGGAGGAGATACAATTTCCCCTGGTCCCATGCGAACTCCATGTCTATGGGCCTCCCATAGGCATCTTCCAAACTCCGCAGGATCTTCTTGATCAAACCGATAAAGGGGCTCTTCCGGATGAAGTTATCAAAGGTTACGCAAGGGTTCTTCACATCCCCGGGTCCTTTGGCAAGTCCGGCATTAGTTCCTGGAAGGGGACGGACTCCAGCCTCCCGGTTTCTAGATTCAAAAGATCCACCAGTCTCTGAGAGTACTTCCTGATCTGTGCCGCATCCACCTCTGGCCTGAGCAGTGGGTGGCTCAAGGGGATCATCCTGGGATAATCTGAGCCGACCCTGTCCACTGCCCTCGTTCCCAGCCCGAAGACCAGCCTGACCACCCCGTCTTCCTTTCTGATGCGAGGCGACCACCTGAAGGGATTCTGGGAGAAGGCCACTCCCGCCGCCATGGGAAAGATGTAATTCCCGATCTTTCTCCCCACTACCTTTTGAACCAGGACACTCATCCTTTCATCAAAATCCAAGAGGTCGTGGTCCTTCCGATAGAGTATAGGAGCCGGCCCATAGGTGCTCATGTGCACCCTCTTGAGCCCCCGTATGAAGGAGTCAAGGCGGTCTTCTATAGGCCCTTGGTTGGCGATAAATACGGAATCGTACTTCCGTGAAAAGGCATAACCGAAGTTGTCTTCCAGGAGGCTGGAGGACCTCAGAATAAGGGGATGTTCTCCAACCTTCCTAAGGAATTCTCGAAACATCTCGATCATGTCCGGCGGGAAGGAGGCGCCTTCGAAGAGTTGGGAGATGTTCTTGTATTCCTCTTCTATGGCCTCCCTTGTCTTGTATTTCTGGCTATGGAAGTGGTGGAAATTGTTGTAATCAATAAAGTCGGAGAATATGCCCGAGTTGAAGTAGTAGGACTCCGGGATGCGGACATACCTCTGAAATTCAGGGTCTTTCCTGGAAAGCCGGGGGAGCAGGATCCTGTAGGCCAGGAACATCCCGGCTGCCTTGCCCCCTATCTTTCCCGGTCTCCTGGGATTCCAGTAACTGCATTCCAGCATCTCATCCACATCACGGATCGTTATGAAACGCTTGCCAACACCCAGAAAGGGCAACTGGTTGGAGATGAAATGGCTGATAAGGGCCACCCTGACCCCTTCCGCCTCGTCGGGATTGATGAAAAGATCTCCCTGGGGAATCTCACAAAACTCCTTGAGGGCCTTCTTTATCTTGAGAGAAGTCACCCCTTCCGTGTTCACGACCCTGTTGAGATTCCTGAACCTGTCCTGCTTCCTGGCCAGGTTGATATGGTCTTCTATCTCCCTTTCATCGAAGTAATTCGCGAAGTAAAGATCAATCAATGCATCCCTGTACTCTTCAACCCTCCCTTCTTCTGGAAGGATACCCTTTTCCTCAAGGGTCTCCAGGGCCTCCCTGCGAAGTCTTTCCCCATCAGCTATTCCGCGCCTTTCCAGGGCGGACAGGAAGATGAACCTCATCTCCTTCACCAGTTGCGGGTATGCCGTCATCTTCTGGTAGAGCCGGTAGGCCAGGACAGGGTCCATCTTCCTGTGCGTGCCTGCCGCCATCTAGACCCAACCCCTCATCTTACAAGCCTCTGCTACCCTTGACACCGCCACAAGGTAGGCCGCCATTCGCATGGGGATCTTCTCTTGCCTGCTGGCCTCATGGACGCTCTGAAAGGCCATTGTCATCTTCTCATCCAGACGCCTGTGCACTTCCCCAAGGCTCCAGTAGTAATTGTAGGTGTTTTGGACATGTTCAAAATAGGAGACGGTCACGCCGCCGGCGTTTGCCAGGAAATCCGGCAGCACAATGATACCCCTGTCATAGAGGATCTCATCTGCGTCGGGAGTCGTAGGACCATTGGCC
>JAFDHB010000014.1 GCA_019308985.1 Deltaproteobacteria bacterium
TTTCTTCCATTATATCCTCCTGCTCAAGCCAATACGCTTGAGACAAAGATCCCCAAGTTTTCCTATTATTCCTCGCTTGCTGAGGACTACATTGTCACGTCAGCCGCCTATAATTCATTTCCTCTGAACCTTGAACTTTGAACCCTGAACCTTGAACTTTGAACCCTGAACCTTGAACCTTGAACCTTGAACTTTAAACCTCCTCATCCTTTCAACCTTTCCAGGACTTGCTCTTTCAATGATCTCCTATCCACCTTCTGCCCCTCGGCCAGCTGTGGAAACTTTTCGAATATCTCGAGACGCTCAGGAAGCTTGTGAACCGCCAGACCCATGTTTCTTAGAAAATCCGTCATCTCCCCCAATTCCATCTTCTCTCCTTCTGCCAGGACAACACAGGCGCAGGCCCTTTCACCCATAACAGTATCCGGGACACCTAATACTACCGCCTGTACGACCTTGGGGTGGGTGCAAAGCAGTTCCTCGATCTCCTTGGGATAGATATTCTGCCCTCCCCGTATGATGATCTCCTTTTTGCGGCCTACGAGAACAAGGAACCCGTCCTCGTCAATCTTGGCCAGGTCGCCAGTGTTGTACCATCCCTCTTTACCAAGTGCCCCCCAAGCCGCCAGGGTGGCATCCCTGTCCCCATAATAGCCTGAACTGGTCGACGCCCCCCTGACATATAATTCGCCAACCTGTCCGGGGGGCAGGGAATTGCCATTTTCATCCCCTATCTTTATTTCGTTCCCGGGAAAGGGTCTTCCCAGGGTCTTGATACGTTTTTCAAGGGTATCATTCACGCCGGACTGGGCGAAGCTATAGGTTTCCTGTGAGCCCCCGGCAACAAGCACCTTGCAACTGAGCTTCTGCTCTATCTCCATGCCGAGAGAGGCGTCAAGGGCCGCCGCCCCGGTCCTGACGATCCTGAGGGGACTCAAGTCGTACTTGCTAAGATCGCATTCTTTGAGAATCCTGACGAGCTGGGTAGGTATCGCTGAAAGGTAGGTGACCCTTTCTCTCTGGATCAGGTCCAGGGCACCATCAGGCGTAAAGCGCTCAAGAAGGCACATCCTTGCCCCGATCTGAAGACAGGCCCACCAGTTCTGGAGTCCGGGGCCTCCGGACAGAGGCGCGATATTCCCCATGACCTCTTCACGGGTCAACTCCGCCATCATGACCACCCCCCGGCCGCCGGCCAGGGAAGAGGCCCCCGTGTGCTCGATACACTTAGGCATCCCCGTCGTCCCGCTGCTCAGGACTATGCTTGAAACCTCGAATGGGCCAAAGGCCCGTTTCTCAAAATCGGCCTCATGGACTTCACCCTCAATGGGCGTAGTCTCCAAGACCTTGAAGGGGAAGGCTCCCAAGGGGGCCTCCTCCCCGGTCACAAAAAACTGGCGCAGGTGACCAGGGCCGGAGTCCGCGTTCTTTACCATATCAAGAAAATCCAAGTCTCTGTAACGCTCGGGAGTCAATACGGCAGCAGCCCCAAGGGTCTTAAAGAGGTGCGCCATTTCCTTTTGACGAAATGTCAGTGGCGCAAGGCAACAAAGGATTCCCGCCCGGTGACATGCCAGGAGCAGAATAATGGATGTGGTGGAGCTCGGTATCTGGGCGATCAGCGCCTGGTCCCGTTCGATACCTCGTCTCATGAGACCCAGGGCCACCCTATCTACTACGTTATCCAGTTCAGACCAGGTGAGCCGCCTCTTGGAATCGACAATGGCCTCCTTGTTTGGATATTCCAGGGCATTCTGCCTCAGGACCTGATCAATCCCATCCTTGCTCCACAGCCCCCTGGCCACGTACTCATCGATCATCTCCTGGGTCAATCTTGTGGGCTTGGCCATCGACTAACCCATCTCCCTTTGAAGATCCGCATTGTAAGGCCCGAAGATAATTCCGCTTTCTGCATGGGCATCCCTTTTCCCTGGTCCCTTTACGTGCAATTTCATGGCCTGAACCAGGTCCCCACGAAAAAAACAGGCAATAAGTCGGTTTGTCTGACAATCTGCCAGAATTATAAAGACGGCTTGGATGAAGTCAAGGACAATTTAACTCCAAGATCCCCATCAACGGGACGAGATCCCCGCCCGGCGCATAAATGGGGCCATTACTGAGGCATTAAATCCTCTCTTTCCAGAATCCTAAGCGGATATTGCTGAGTCTCATTGTTAAGGAGTGGATAGAATCGGTTGACTAGCCGCCCGCATAATGGCGTTCCTCCCTGATGCCCAGTGTGCAAAACACGGCGATCGCAGCCATGACGGCAGAAATCAGGAAAACCGCCTGGTAACCACCGGTTCGATCAAACACCACACCCGCGACATAGGCCCAGAAGCCCCCGCCTACGTGGTGAATAGTAGTTATTACGCCTATGATGGCGCCCAGATTGGCCGTTCCGTATAGCTTGCCGGACAGGGTTGGTAGCGTGACAGCCGTAACCAGGAAGGTCATGCCGAAAAAGAGGGAGAAGACGTAGAAAGATAGCACGTTTTGATATTTCAAGATCATGCTGAACAGCAGGAACCTCAGTATAAAGGTGGCTGCGATGGGCACCTTGTTCCCGATCATGTCGGAAACCGGCCCGACGATCAGTATACCTGCCAGGCTCATTAACCCCGCCCATGCCAGCATGTTCCCTCCGGTGGCAGCGGAGACTCCCTGGTCCGTTACAAAGGGGATGAAATGGGTAGTGATCATGAAATCCGCGCTGCCACATATGAACATTATGGTAGAGAAAAACCAGAAGGAACGAGTCTTTATCACCATTCCCAGAGAAAGGCCCTCGGTTTCATCAGGGGATGGCCCTGTATTCTCGCCCACCTTTCTCTGGATATTTTGCCCCGTTCCGTAGGAATTGTATCCCAGCTCTTTGGGATCCCCCCTTATGACCAGCAAGGTCAAGGTCACATTGACTACCAGCATGATGAATCCGATCAGGAAATGAGACATTCGCCATCCGTACCTGAGCACGAAAAGGGTAAAGAGTGGGACAAGTGCAAACTGGCCTAAGCAATTACCGGCTAGCGCCAGACTTATGGCAAGACCCCTTCTCCTTTCAAACCACTTCCCTGCGATAGCCGAAAATATGGGCACTGCCGTACCGCCGAGACCCGCTGCGGAAAAAATCCCGTAAAGTATGATAAACTCCCACAGGTCGTTAATGATGGAAATGCCCATGTACCCAAAGGACAAGAGGACAGTGGACACGATGATCACCCACTTCGGGCCGTAGCGGTCATAGAATTTCCCTACAAAGCTTACTGCCAGGGCGAAAACCGCAAAATTCAGGAACACCGCCAGGGATATGGAGCTTCGGTCCCAGCCGAGGTCCAGGATCATGGGCTTGAACATGATCCCGATGGATACCCTCGCACCCTGGTTGAAAAATAGGATTATGGATGAAGCAATAAGGACATACCAGCCGTAAAAAACTTTTGCCTCCCGATTTGATGTCTTTGAATTCATTCCTGCCCTTTCCCTTTGAGCTAGTTACCTTCCCTCACCGTGGTGGCACATCCTATTCCGCTGGCCTGAATCCTGTCAAGCAAAAGCAGGGAAACCCTGGATGGGGGTGCCGGGTGTGGACACCGTGGGCCGGAATATACTGATTGAGGATTGAAAACTGACCAAGAGGAAGAAAAATTGTTGACAAAGCATTGGAGTTTTGCAATATACAGGTCAAATGAATTGAAAAGGATTCCTTCATGATTTCCTATTCAGCCGAGGACAGACGCCGCAGCCGCCGATGCCCAGTAGGGGCCGGTGGTTTTCTGCGGTGGACCTAGTGCGAACTTTAAAGATACCCCAAGACAAAAGAAAACCCCGGCAAATGCCGGGGTTTTTGTTTGCAATGAAGGAGGGGGAAAGCATGGATACAGTCAGGAAAGTGGTTTTGGCTTACAGTGGTGGCCTGGACACCTCTGTCATCGTTCCCTGGTTGAAGAACAACTACAGGGATTGCCAGGTAATCTGCTTCACGGCGAACGTGGGACAGGAAGAGGAGCTGAACGGTTTAGAGGAGAAGGCCCTCGCATCAGGGGCGAGCAGGCTTATTATTCAAGACCTTAGGGAAGAATTTCTCAGGGACTACGTATTTCCTACAATGCAGGCCGGTGCAGTGTATGAGCGGGATTATCTCCTCGGTACTTCCATGGCCAGGCCGCTGATCGCAAAAAGATTGGTGGAAGTCGCCGAGTCAGAGCAGGCCGATGCGGTTGCCCACGGCTGCACCGGGAAAGGCAATGACCAGGTACGTTTCGAACTCACCGTAATGGCACTCAATCCCAAGCTCAAGATCATCGCCCCGTGGCGCGAGTGGGAGATCCGCAGCCGCAAGGATGCCATCCGCTACGCCGCTCAACACAATATTCCACTGGCCCAGACCGAGAAGGACATCTATAGCAGGGATCGCAATATCTTCCATCTCTCCCACGAGGGTGGCCCCCTGGAAGACCCCTGGAACGAGCCCGAAGAAGACATGTACCAGTTGACAACAAGTCCTGAAGAAGCCCCTGATGACCCCGAATACATAGAAATTGGTTTTGAACAGGGGAACCCGGTCAGCCTGAATGGAGAAGAGCTGTCTGCCGTAGAACTCTTTGAGAGACTCAATACCATTGCCGGGCGTCATGGCATTGGCCGCGTGGACATGGTGGAGAACAGACTGGTGGGGATGAAGAGCCGAGGTGTGTACGAGACCCCGGCCGGGACCGTGCTCTTCAGGGCCCACCAGGCCCTGGAAAGTATATGCCTGGACAAATACACCATGCACTACAAGGATTTCGTCGCCGTCAAGTATGCGGAACTTGTTTACAACGGCATGTGGTTCACCCAACTGAGGGAGGCCCTTGATGCATTTGTCAGGGTTACCCAGCGCAATGTCTCAGGCACTGTCAGGCTGAAACTGTTCAAGGGGAACAGCATCATAGCAGGCCGCAAGAGCCCGTGCAGCCTGTATCGAGAAGATTATGCCTCCTTCGGAGCCGATGATGTGTATAACCAGAAGGACGCCCATGGCTTTATACAGCTTTTCGGTCTGCCCTTGAAGGTAGAGGCATTGCTTGCCATAGATGGCGGAGGCGAGAGCGGTTACAGGCGGCCTGACTACAGCAAGTTCAAGAGAGACTGAACCGATGCTTCCGCAAAGGCCCCATCTGCGGCGTTGCGCTGCATCCTTAGTCACTGCGGCGTACTTCCATGTACGCCTCGTTCCTAAAGATTTGCGCGCCTTGCACCTGCCTGCCGCAGGCTGGTCTGAGGCCTTTCCAAAAGCATCGGACCTTTGAGGTTTCTACGAGCTGAATTGGATTGATTTTCAGCTGTATTGAGGAGGTTCTTGATTGGAGTTTTTGGCTTCTGAATAGAAATTCGCTTGTCGAGGTGGGCTATTGTTCACGCTGGCAACATGGTTGCCTCGTTCTTAATGATGAAGAGAACCGATCATGCCTGTGGTTTTGCTACTTTCACATGACGCTGTGAGACGTTTCAAGGCTCGTGTGGGATTCCTTGTGCCTTCGCTCTGTCTGGCTAGTATCTAAGGGGGCTTGATTATGGATGCAAGGTTGATATTGGCGGATGGTTTATGTTTCGAAGGTTTGTCCCTGGGCGCCATGGGGACTGCTGTCGGCGAAGTCGTCTTTAATACTGCCATGGCAGGCTACCAGGAAATCTTGACGGATCCCTCATACCACTTCCAATTGGTCACCATGACCTATCCACAGATCGGCAACTACGGCATCAACCCCAAGGACTTTGAATCCCGACGTCCCAATGCTGCGGGGCTAATCATAAGGGAATACAGCCCCGTAGTAAGCCACTGGCAGGCCAACAAATCCCTTGACGAGTACCTGAAGTATCACGGCGTGGTGGGCATAAGCGAAATCGACACCAGGGCGCTCACCAGGCACCTGAGGGACCATGGCGCCCAAATGGGGATGATTACCACCTCGGATGAACCTACGGAAAGGCTCCTCGATCAGTTGCTCAGGGGCAAGAAACTTGTCGGAAGGGACCTTGTAAGAGAAGTCACCACGCAAGCAGCATACACCTGGCCCTTGGGGCATGAGGAGAGGAAGGAGGGTAGATTACGATTCAAGGTCGCAGTCTATGACTTCGGGGTCAAATTCTCCATTTTGAGGGCGTTGTACCGCCATGGGTGTGATCTCAAGATTTTACCGGCCGGCACCCCTGCTGAGGAAGTCCTCGACTTGAACCCGGACGGGATATTCCTTTCCAACGGCCCCGGAGACCCGGAACCGGTTGAATATGCGGTAAGCATTACCAAGGAACTTCTGGGGAAGAAACCCATCTTCGGCATCTGCCTGGGTCATCAAATATTAGGCCTTGCCCTGGGCGGTCGCACCGCCAAACTCAAATTCGGCCATCATGGGGCTAATCACCCGGTCATAAACCTTTCCACCGGGGCCGTGGAGATAACTTCCCAGAACCACGGGTTCATTTTGGACAAGGATAGCCTTCCAGACGCTGATGTTGAGATTACCCATATCAACCTAAATGACGGCACCCTTGAAGGCATCAGGCACAGGTCCCTGCCGGCCTTTTCGGTCCAATATCATCCAGAGTCAGCCCCAGGCCCCCATGACAGTGGCTATCTCTTCGAACTTTTTGTGAAGGATATGGTGGAGTTCAATGCCTAAGCGAAAAGACATAAAGAGGATCCTGGTTATTGGTTCCGGTCCGATAGTCATCGGACAGGCTTGTGAATTCGACTACTCGGGCACGCAGGCCTGTACGGCCCTCAAGGAAGAGGGCTTCATAGTGATTCTCGTCAACAGCAATCCGGCGACCATCATGACAGACCCGGAATTCTCCGACAGGACATACATCGAACCCCTTTACCCGGAAACGGTCGCCAGGGTTATCGAAAACGAAAGGCCCGATGCTCTGCTGCCTACCCTGGGAGGCCAGACCAGCC
The DNA here is from genome assembly GCA_019308985.1 of Deltaproteobacteria bacterium. Next base: position 6,941 of record JAFDHB010000014.1, read on the forward strand.
TCAACATCGCTGTCGACCTGGCCGAGAGCGGCGTGCTGCAAGAGTATGGTGTCGAGTTGATCGGTGCCAAGCTTGAAACCATCAAGATGGCTGAGGATCGTGAACTCTTCCGCAGGGCCATGGAAGAGATAGGCCTGAATGTCCCCCATGGTGGATGTGTGAAAACGCTTGAGGAAGCGGAGTCACTGTCTGAAAAGGTGGGGTTTCCGTTGATTATCCGTCCTTCCTATACCCTTGGCGGCATAGGGGGGAGCGTGGTCTACAACAGGGAAGAATTCGCCCCGGCCGTCCGGTTGGGCCTGAACACCAGCCCGATTCACGAGATCTTGCTGGAGCAATCCGTACTGGGCTGGAAGGAATACGAACTTGAGGTGATGCGCGATGGCGCTGACAATTTTGTTATTGTCTGCTCCATTGAAAATTTCGATCCCATGGGAATCCACACCGGCGACAGCATCACCGTGGCTCCGGCCCAGACGCTTACGGATGTTGAGTTCCAGGCGATGCGGGATGCCGCCAAAAGGATCGTGACAAAGATCGGAGTTGAGACAGGAGGCGCCAACATCCAATTCGCCCTCAATCCCGCATCAGGGGAAATGGTGGTCATTGAAATGAACCCCCGTGTTTCCCGGAGCTCGGCCTTGGCCTCCAAGGCGACCGGGTTCCCCATTGCGAAAATCGCGGCCAAGCTCTCGGTCGGATACCATCTCCACGAGATCCCCAATGATATTACCCGGAAGACACCAGCATGTTTCGAACCTGCTCTTGACTATGTCGTGGTCAAGATCCCTAGATGGGACTTTGAGAAATTTCCCAATGAAAACAGACAGCTCACCTCTCACATGAAGTCAATAGGCGAGGCAATGGGAATCGGCAGGACATTCAAGGAGGCATTGAACAAGACCCTCCGTTCCCTCGAAAACGGCTGGTCGGGCTTTCATGGGAACGACTTTGAAGGATTGGGCAGGCTGTCCCGCCAGGAACTCATAGACGACCTCCGGCACGGTACCCCGGATAGGATCTTGAAGATTTGGCGGGCAATGGAAATTGGAATGTCCCCGGCCGAGATAGCCGCCGTTTCCCAAATCGATATCTGGTTTCTAGAGAACCTATACCAGCTCCATGAGTTCGAGAAGGACCTGAAAGGCGAGTTTCAAACCCGACATACCATTTCGGCGGATAAGCTTCGCAGGGCCAAGAAATACGGGTTTTCAGACAAGCATATCGCCCTCCTGACCGGGAAGAGCGAGACCGAAGTGCGCAGGATAAGAAAGTCCCATGGCATTATGCCATCTTATAAGGTAGTGGACACCTGTGCTGCTGAATTCGTCTCATATACCCCCTACTACTATTCCACCTATGATCCTGAAAACGAGTCAAGGCCATCGGCGAAGAAAAAGGTCATTATCCTGGGCGGAGGGCCGAACCGCATAGGCCAGGGGATTGAATTCGATTATTGCTGTGTCCACGGCATCCTCGCCTTAAAGGAACTGGGCATTGAAGCGATCATGATCAACTGCAACCCCGAGACAGTGAGCACGGACTACGATGTGGCCGACAAGCTCTATTTCGAACCCCTCACCTATGAGGACGTATTGAACGTCATTGAACTGGAAAAACCCGACGGGGTCATTGTCCAGTTCGGGGGCCAGACTCCCTTGAAGCTGGCACTGGATCTGGAGAAGGCGGGCGTGCCGATCTGGGGCACATCCCCTGATTCCATTGATCTGGCCGAGGACCGTGATCGCTTCGGCGCGCTCCTTGACTCCCTTGATATCCCTCACCCGCAGTACGGAACTGTCACCGACCCCGAAGAAGCAATCAAGGTCGGAGAAAGAATCGGTTTCCCCCTCATGGTAAGACCTTCATACGTACTGGGCGGGCGGGCCATGGAAATAGTGTACGATACGGATTCCCTCAGGCAATACATGGAGAATGCCGTCATGGCGTCTGAGAAACACCCCGTGCTTCTGGACCGGTTTCTCGAAGATGCCTTTGAATTCGACGTCGATGCCATATCAGACGGAGAGCGGACGGAAATATGCGGGCTCATCCAGCATATCGAGGAGGCCGGGGTACATTCCGGAGACAGCATGGCCGTATTGCCTCCTTTTCTCCTCAGCCGCGATCAGTACGAGGATATAAGAGAGTATACCTCTGTCCTCGCCAAGGCCTTGAAGGTGAAGGGGCTCATAAACATACAGTTCGCGATCATGTTTGACACGCTCTTTGTGCTGGAGGTAAACCCCAGGGCATCCCGCACGGTCCCCTTTGTCAGCAAGGCCACCGGGATTCCCATGGCCAAGCTGGCGGTTCAGGTAATGGCGGGCAAGGCCCTGGACCGGTTAAACGTGAATCTCCATGACCAACCATCATATGTCGCGGTCAAGGAGTCCGTTTTCCCCTTTGAACGCTTCCATAATACGGACATCTTCCTGCGGCCTGAAATGAGATCCACCGGAGAGGTCATGGGGATCGCCCCCACCTTTGGGGAGGCAGTGCTCAAGGCATTCCAGGCAACCGGAACCACGATCCCCGAAAATGGAACGGTGTTCATAAGCGTCAATGACAACGACAAGGCCCGAGCGGTGCCGATAGCGCAAGGACTGAGGAAGCTCGGGTATCAACTGACCGCTACCAAGGGCACGGCGGAATACATGAACAAGCTGGGCATAGGGGTAAGGACCGTCTTGAAACTCAGGGAAGGAAGGCCCAATGTTGTGGACGAGATCAAAAACGGGAACATCGACCTCATAATCAACACCCCCCTGGGGGAGCGCTCCAGGGAGGATGAATATGCAATAGGCTGGACAGCCATCAAGTCCCGCGTGCCCTTTATCACGACCCTGTCTGCGGCAGAGGCCATTGTGAGAGGCCTTAGGGCCAAGAAAAAGGGGCCTTTTACCTACAGGTGTCTACAGGAATACTACAGGATCTAGATCTCCCCCGGCGCTCCTTCTCCTAACGTCCTTTCCACCGGGGTTTTCGTTTCTCAAGGAAGGCTCTGACACCCTCCCCGGCATCATCTGTCATACACAGGGTGGTGAACATCTGGTTGCTGTATTCCATGGCCTTGCCCAGCTCCATATCCAGCATACCGTAATATGCCTGCTTACCCATCTGAAGCGCAATCGGGCTCTTCCCTGCCAGCTTTTGCGCCAAGTCCATTGTGGCCTCTTCCAGTTGATCCAAGGGTACCACCCTGTTGACCAGGCCCCACTGCTCGGCCACATTGGCATCGATCAGGTCCCCGGTAAGCAGCATCTCCAGGCATCTCTTCTTGCCGAGGTGGCGGGAAAGGGGGACGGCGGGTCCCATGCAGAAGAGACCGGCATTGATTGCCGTAGTCCCGATCTTGGTCCCCTCGGCCACCACCGCCAGGTCGCAGGCCAGAAGAAGACCGGCGCCGTTGGCGACAACATAACCATGGGCTGAAGCGATGACCGGTTTTTTCATTCGGGCGATCACCAGGATCATCTCTTCCATGTCCCCGACCCATTCCTCGTATTCCCTGGGGCTCTTTCCGAAGAATTCGGATATGTCTATCCCTGTACTGAAGGCCCTGCCAGCGCCTCGGACCACAATGACGCGGCATTCTTGATCATTATCCAGGCCGAGAAAAGACTGAATAAGTTCTCTGGCCATCTCCGTGGTAAAGGTATTCATCTTCTCGGGGCGATTCAGGGTGATGGTCCCGATATGGCCCCTTTGCTCCAATAGTATTGTCTCGTGATCCATGGAACTCTCCTCCTTCCAGGACAACTTGCCTGGCATCTCTACATTACAGGCCCAGACTCTGGCCGGGTTTTAGTACCCTCACCTTCGTGGTAGTCTCCCTCTCCACCCTATCCTTCCACGCCACAGGATCCTGCTTTATCACCTCAAATGTGTCATAATGGTCATTGTCACATCCTCCTTTATGGTTTTTTCCTGATCTTGCCAAATCCAGGAGAGAATATCAAATCCTATTCCCTTCAAGATCTCTCCTCTCAGAGTATCGAGGGCTATTCCGATCGCAGTTAACAAAAACAGGCCTTTTCTGCCTTGCAAACCCCTCAGAGTTCCTATATACAGGTCGTGAGTTCGTCAACTGCATGAGGCAATCTCAAGGGGCACACATTTGCAATTGGAAACCGGGTTCCAAGAGCCTCGAGCCTTGAACTTTGAACTCTGAACCACACAGGAATGTCGAGGATCAACCCTGCAAAGACTTGAGGAGGTGCATGATGTCAGTTACTCTCATCAATCCTTCTGATTTGGCCAAACCAATCGGGTATAGTCACGGCGCATGGGGTAGCGGTAAGACCCTCTTTGTGGCAGGACAAACCGGTACTGACAAGGAAGGACGCCTTGTAGGCGACGACCTGGTGGAGCAGTTTGACCGGGCCCTTGGAAGCGTCGTCCGGGTAGTACAGGAGGCCGGAGGAAAGCCGGAAGATATTGCCAAGATCAATCTACTCGTGGTTGACAAGGATGAATACCGAAAGAGGGCAAGGGCAATCGGCGCATCTTACAGGAAACACATGGGGAGGCATTTCCCGGCCATGACACTGGCCGAAGTGAAAGGGCTGTGGGACGAAGCCAAGGTTGAGATAGAGGCGATCGCAATCCTGTAGCGACCCAAGGGTAATCATTTTCCACACATCGCTTTCATCCTCTTCAATGATTATCATGCCTTGGGAAGAGTTCTCTTGGCATGCTGAAGCGTAGCAAGTGTTACGCTTGCATTTGGAATGAAAATGATAGGCCACAACTGCACCTGGACACAATCCCCCAAAGGGCTCCCAAACCACGTCGCCTTTGTCGGTCGAAGCTCGAATGATCAAATCAATGAACTTCAACGGTTCTTGACTACCGTGCAAGCTCCGGAATTTATACTTCATTCCGTTTCGCGACCCCTGAATTCGTTCAGGACCACTAACTTACCGTTCGCGCCAATCATTAGTAACGCCTACTTCACATTTGAATTTGGCCCGTAGTTTGGCCCACTGATCACCGGAAATAGGGTGCTCTCCGTTAAGACGGTAAGAAAGCTGAGTCTTCGCTCAGTCCCGCCTGGTTCGGTAGTGGCTCCTACCAGTTCATTTTCATTGACATGGGAGACAAAACCCGGCATATCATTCCCGGACAAAGAATCAACTGGTTATTATCATTAGTACCACAGGAGGGTGACCGTGGGGAGGAAGAAGAAAAGATCAAAAGGGCAGAAGAGACACGGAAGCCAAAAGCGCAAGACCGCCGGGATGCTGGAGTGGGTCGGCGGGCGCCTCCTTGCTCCCGCCTATATCACTGGGGGCGAACAACCCTATCGGCCTGAAATCGTCCTCTGGCTGGAACTGCCCAATGACCTCATCGTGGCGAGCGAGTTTATTGACCCGGAAGGTCTCCCTGTGTCTTTTGGAGCGACACTGCTCGACGCTATGGCATCGCCCCTGGTAGGCCCGCCACGCCGACCTGGGCGCGTTCGCGTGGCTGACGCTCGATTGGCCGCCGAGGTCCGCGAGACAATTCCTGATATTGAGGTCGTGGTGGCTCCGACACCCGAGCTAGATCGAGTTATACAGTTCATGCTGGAGTCCCTACCTCCAGAGCCTGACAGTAGCTTGAGCTACTTTGAAGGAGGCCCCATATCCACCGAAATCATTGAGCTGCTCTTTCGTTCCGCCAGGTCCCTCTACCGTGTCTCGCCCTGGAAAAAGGCGCACGAAACCCAGGTGATCAGGCTCGACATCCCGGCGATGGGAGTGGAAGGTGCCTGTGTTTCCATCATAGGTGGGATGGGAGAGAACTTCGGCCTCGTTATCTTTCCTTCGTTCCAGGCCTATGAAAGATTCTTAGATGTTGCGGATCCGGTACCGGCCTCTGGAGGTCCCATAGATCTGGGGACACCCACCCTCTCTCTTAGTTTTGAGCGAGGTGCAGAGCTACCCTCCTCCATGCGACGTGAGGTAGCCGAGCACGGCTGGCCGGTTGCCGGCCCGAAGGCCTTTCCATTGGTTCAGCACCGCGATCGGGAGGGACTACTGATCCCCTTGACCGAGAAGGATGTCCGAATCGTTTCTGCTTGCGCTGCTGCCCTATCCGCGTTTTTCGCGAGGCATGCCCGGATCTTCGAACGGGAGACTTTCGATCCTGTGTGTGAGTCTTACTTTGATGAAGATGGTCTGGAAGTCAGATTCACGGCTCCATACCATGCGAGGCATCTTTTCTCCCCTACCGATCCATTATCAGAAAGAGAAAGTAAGGCCAAGGACCCTGGGCCAGAAAAAGGTCCGGTAGAGCCCTCAGCCTTGCACGAAATGGATCAACGACTCGTAGAAAGGATGATGGACTTCGCGTCCAGACGCTTCGGAGATGCATGGCTCAAGGTGGCCGATGACTTTGATCAGCCTGATACCACGGCGCAACTTCTTGTTCCCTGGTCGGTCTACCATTTTCTTGTTCGGGGCAAACCAGTGTCCCAGTGGTTTGCGGAGGAGCAAGGTGATCGTCTTTCCAGGGCCGAGATTGAGTGGCTCGAGGCCCAGGGGGCCTCGTGGCTCAGCCTATGGGAGGTCACAGGAGTAGAATTCGGGCGACATCTGGCCGCCCGGGACCTTCTAACCAACGAAGAGCGTGTCGTACAGGAGATCATGGGGTCTAAGACGATCGTCAGGCGAGACGTCTTTCTGGGCCGTATTGTCGACTACCACGGGGTCTCCGTGCTCTGTGGCGTCCATACCCGTCCCCTCCCGCCCATGGAGGCAGACCAAGTGTTGCAACGGGTCCGCGGCCGACTCCGCCGCAAGAGCGCTGTCCCACCAGACCGCCTGCGTGATGAGAAAATCGGCCGATACATGATAGCATGTTGGGAAGAAGCGGTTCAGCGACTTGAAAGGCGCCGTAGCATCCCGCCCGAGCTCCGCAACACCGATGGAGATAAACTCTTGTTCACTATGGACCACTTCGACTTTGTTCCTACCCGGCGCAAGGATATCGAAACTCGCCTCGCGGCTTTGGAGGACGTCCTGGCCCCTGCACTGGACGACCCGGATCAAAGCTACCTGTTCATCAGGCCAGGCAGCGCCGTGACACGGGCCCTGGAGAACACCATTGTCGGAAAAGCCCGGGTCTTGGACGGGAGGTTGCGGCTGGAGGCCAACTCAGTCAAACGCGCTGATTTGTTGCGGGAGAGAATCGAGGCTGCATGCGGTGACCTGATTCACCATCGAATACGTGAACACTCAGATCCGTTGGCCTCCCTGAGGGCCCACGAAAACCGACCTGATGCAAACAGCGAATTCTCTGAGATTCCTCCCGTCGAGGCCGGCAGGATAGCGCGAGAGTTCAAGGAGAAGCACTACGCTGAATGGGCCGACTCCCCTTTGCCGGGCCTGGGAGGCAAGACCCCAAGAGAGATGATCCAGACCAAGGATGGCAAGGGATTGGTGGACCTTTTGCTCAGGGAACTCGAAAACCACGAGGCTCGCTTGCCCAAAGACGAACAGTTTGATTTTTCCGGTATTCGGAGGGACCTGGGGCTGGAGGAGTAGTAGAGAAAAATGATGCTGGAGTTGCCCTAGAGGCAAATGAGCCAGGAGGTGCAACGTGAAAGGTGCTCAGATCTCAAAATGGATTGGCGTCACTCCCACGGGGCTTTCAGAGAAGTTAGGCTTACGAAGCACCGGTTCCTGATAGATCTCTTCCCCAGAGGGCGAACCCTATGGTACCCAGCAGGCCGAAGGAGAAGGCGACCAGGAAGTTCGTAGCCGGTCTTATCTGCCACAGGAAGGCCCCACCAAAGGCGGCCATCGAGACGATTACGTCACGCATGAGGTAATAGAGGCCGAACATCCCGGCCTTGCGGTCTTCGGGTGCGAGGTCCATGATCAGTGCCTTTCTGGTGGGCTCACCAAACTCCTTGAGACCCCTCAGCACAAACGCCCCCACCAGCCAACTGAAAGAATGGGAAAAGAGAAGAAACAGAGGAAACAGGGTGAAGAAGCCGAATGTTATGACCACAAAGGGCTTTTTGGCGCTCCTGTCGGCCAGGTAGGCCACCGGGACGTATATGAGCACGGCAGTGGCCATTTCAATACTGGTAAGGATGCCGAACTGGTACGCCGATACGGGAGAGGAAATGGTCTTCATGCACCATACCACGACAAAGGCGTATGGAATTTGTTCGCAAAAGCGTACCATGATATCGGATACGAGGAGGCGCTTCAGCGACTGGCTCATGAAGGAGTAAAGCCTCAACGGGTTCTTCTCCGGGTTCCCGTCCCGCTCCCCCCTTTCCCCCTTCGGCGGATCGTCTTCTATCAGCACCTGCTGCAAGGCCGCCGCTGCAATGGCCAGCAGGAGGGCCACAGCAAAGGCTATGCGGACTCCATCACGCTCACCCCACACTCCTATGCAAAGGCCCCCCAGAATTGGACCAACTCCCATGGGAATCCTGCGAACAAGGGAGTGCATCGTAACCCCCATGGTCCGCTTGTTTGCAGGCAACACCCTGGCCACGAGACTCATGGTTGCGGGCAGGGAGATGGCGGTCCAGGAGAGGAAGAAGACCGCACCCAGTAGCACCGCCTGCCAGGCCGGAATCAGTATGACGATCAGGAATCCGCCCATGGCCACCAGGTTGAAAAGCAGCAGGGCCCTTTTGGTACCCAGGCGATCAGAAAGGTAACCGCCAGGGAAGGAGTATAGGGCGGACAGGAGGTTGTCCAGGCCGTTGAGCAGCCCGATAGAGATGGCACCCCCACCAAGGGCCATAAGATAGATTGGCAGGAAGCGTTCGGCCATCCTCTCTCCCATGCCCACCAGGATGACCATGAACAGCATGCCCATCGTGCTCCTCTTCAGGCCCAGAAACTCCCAAATGTGGGCCAGCCTTGCCCTCCTGTTAGATTCCCTGTTCCTATCCATGCTTTCCTAATACCTTGAGACGCGGACCCACATACGCAAATGGTTCAGCCGAGGCTGGCAGAGCTACTGTTTTCTGAGCCCTTCGGCAAATCCTAACCCTGCTTCTGCTGAAAAGGTGCGTCAATACTATTAGCAGCGGCCTCTTAATCGTGGAATTAGGGGCAACATAATTGCTGGTGAAAGAGACCTAAATAAATTATATTAACAAATTATAGCGTCGAGAAAAAGATTGCCACGTGACTTTTGTTACCATGTCAACCATGAAATCAAAGCAAAAATATTGTTATTGACTTAAAATTAGGTCTTAGGCCATAATCCTAGAAATTTTCACGGGGATATACCCCTGTGTGGTGACAAAAGCTGATTTTTTCTCAGTCAATGGATTTTCAGCCCATGAGTCGATTTCACCTATACCTAAGTCTAGATTTGCGGCGAAGCATTCCACCATTGAGATCTATCACAGAAGGCAAAGTTCGTGACGTAAACATCCTGGATCAGCTCTTGTTTCTGATGGAACGCTTCGCCGGGCTTAGAGAACTTCCATTGATGGTGAGCCATACCGGCACGTCACTGGTAATCAATAGGGATTCTTTTCGCCTTCGATTGATCAGGGGCGGCAATGGATGATAATGAGATGAGAGATCAAACAAATCAAAGCTTATAAGAGCTGAACATCGATTCAGGAAAGGAGTCGACAGATGAAAAAGGATAAAATCAAGATCCTTCTCGTGGATGATGAGAAGGAATTCGTCGAAAGCCTATCCGAGCGGCTCAAACTGCGAGAGCTTAAGACGGATGTTGTTTATAATGGTGAGGAGGCTTTGAAGTCGGTCAAGAAAGAGAAACCGGACGTCATGGTCCTTGACCTCAGAATGCCAGGCATTGACGGGCTGGAAGTCCTTCGAGAGGTAAAAAAGAGACATCCTGACATTGAGGTTGTTGTCCTAACCGGCCATGGAACAGAAGAGGACGAAAAGGAGGCCATGCGACTGGGTGCTTCAGCGTACCTGCAAAAACCTATAGAAATTGACCAGTTGGTCGATGTCCTACAGAAAAAGCAATTGAAAGTTCTCCTCGTGGATGATGAGAAGGAGTTTGTTGAAAGTCTATCAGAGAGATTGACATTGCGGAACCTAAAGGCAGAAATTGCTTACGACGGTAAGCGGGCCCTCAAGATGATAAAAAAGGAGAGGCCGGATGTCATGGTCTTGGATTTGAGAATGCCGGGAATAGACGGCATAGAAGTGCTTCGCCGAGCAAAAAAGAAGCATCCTGACTTGGCGATTGTTGTCCTGACCGGCCATGGAACAGAAGAGGACGAAAAGGAGGCCATGCGACTGGGTGCTTCAGCATATTTGACAAAACCAGTAGATATTGATCATCTGGTCGGAACGCTGCATAATGCCTGGAACACTCTAAGGAAATCCAAGAAACGTTTTGATACGGCAATGATGGCAGCGGCCTTGGCCCAGGCTGGGGCTAGGGATCTAGCCCGGGACACCATGGAAGAGATTGCGGACAAGGATGTGAGTGAAAACAACGACGAAAACTAGAAGATGGAAGGGGGGATTGGCGGAAGGAGACGTTGAGCCGTGGAATTCTTGGGGTTTGGGTTCCGTGTCGTTTCAGATAATCGAACCTGTCGTACCTCATTAATGAACCAGTATTGGGTTTCGGTGAAATGCGATGTTTTTTGCAGATAACGAGAAAAGTACGTAACGCCATGGACTGAGAAGGAGGAAAGATGCGAAGATTATTGACCGTCCCGGAACTAACCTTTCTTGTTTTTCTTGTCATCATTTCTTACGTCATCATGGGCCTGTTTTCGAAAGTCCAGTCAACCGAAGTCTTGAGTTCTTCATCCATTCTAGCAATAGTCATTGGGTCGTTCTTGATCAGCACGTTTATCGCGGTAGTGGCGGTCATAGCCGGTGTTGGGGGCGGCGTCATTTTTACGCCAATCATGCTCGGGTTTACCTCAATTGACACCATGATAATCCGAGCAACGGGGCTCGTTGTGGCTATGTTCAGCGGATTGATTTCCTCCGGCCCCTTTATGAGGAAGGGGCTGGCCGAATGTAAGCTCGTTTATTATTGCGCCATTCCTATCATCATCGGGGCGATTGCCGGGGCCCTAAGCGCTGTATATGTGGCACAAATCATCGGCGAAGAAGGCGATGCCATTGTCAGGCTCCTTCTAGGAGTGACACTTGTATTCATCGCCTTAATGTTTATCTACGGCGGCTCCAAAACGGAATACCCTGAGGTCAAGCATGTTGACGCTTTTACCAAGAAGCTGGGAATAGCCGGTTCTTATTGGGAGGAAGCCCTATCTCGCAACGTCAACTATAATCTAACCAGAGCGTTGCACGGGGCTGTCCTTTTTCTCTTCGTCGGTTTTGCCGGAGGATTTTTTGGGCTTGGCGGCGGCTGGGCGGTTGTTCCCGTGCTAAACTTGGTTATGCTGGCTCCGCTCAAGATAGCCGCTGCCAGCAGCGGGGTGCTACTGGCAATAGGGAACGCCGCTGCGATTTGGCCCTATATTATTTACGGTGCCCTCATCCCCCTATTTGTGGCGCCATGGATGCTTGGCCAGGTGATCGGGGGTATTTTGGGGGCTTATATATTGGCCCGCATACGAGCCGCTTTCATAAGGAAGGTTTTGATCGTCATCATTTTTCTGACAAGTATCAAACTGGTCGTTCGAGGAATTGAAGGGCTTACTGGGATAAACGTTCCCATAATCTAGGAGGTGATAACAAGATGTTTGAAGAGACAAGACCCAAGCCTCCCCTATCCGGACTCATTTACGGCGAAACCATATATTGGGGAACCATCGCTGGATCGGCAATAGCCATCATCGGGTCCATCATTGCCTTTTTGAGTAGGTCAAATGTTATGGAGCCTGGGTATGTGTTCACGGCCATCTGGGAAGGAAAGTCGATCGCTGAGATTTGGAAAGGCGGCCTGGGTTCCTTGCCCAAGGGTCACTGGTATCTTTCTTCTCTGTCCGCCGGAGATGCCTTGACCATGTTTGGGTTGGCTTTGGGCGTATTTAGCGTTATTCCCGGGATGTTTGGCTCAGGCCTATTCCTCCTCCTCGGGGAGAAAAAATATCTTTTTGGCATTCTGGGGATTGTCGGGGGGGCCATCACACTTTTTTCCTTTCTGGGCCTATTCAGTGTCCCCGCATAGCGACTCATTCAAACGGTCTTGGTCGTGGTGTTGGATAGGCTGGTGTTCTGCCCTACTTTTTCCCTTGACTGACAAGCCATTTCTTCCTATGCTTACTTTATCTATGAGTGAGTTTTCACAGTTAGAAAGGATAAACTCGTAAAAAGTCAAAATTGGGATGGCAAAGTAAAAAGCTTCAAATTCAAGGCGCGCGAATCTCGTGTGATGAGGCGTACTTAGGGTACGCCGCAATCACAACTAGATGAAGCGCAACGCAGAAGTTGGACTTTTTACGAAGCCATCAGAAAGGACGGGATAAAGATTTCATGGTGGCATTATTGTTAGAGGACATTGTGCAATGTCAGTAATTACCATTTCCCGAGGATGTTACAGCCGCGGGAAAGAAGTGGCAGAAAAGGTGGGCCAGGAGCTAGGGTACGAATGTGTTTCCAGGGAGATTCTCCTTGAAGCTTCCAAGGATTTCAATATCCCGGAGGTTAAACTTGCCAGAGCACTTCACGATGCGCCATCCATCCTCGACAGATTTAGTCATGGAAAAGAAAAATATATCGCCTATATTCGGGCCGCCTTGCTGGCGCATGTGAAGAAAGACAATGTCGTTTACCATGGCTTGGCCGGTCATTTTTTCCTTCAGGATATTCCCCATGTCCTCAAGGTCCGCATCATTGCCGACCTTGATGCCCGCATAAGCGAGGAAATGAAACGGGAGGGGATTTCTGCCGATGAAGCTCGCCGGATCCTTATGAAAGACGACCATGAGCGTCGTCAATGGAGCTTGCGCCTTTACGGTCATGACACCTGGGACGCCTCCCTTTATGATTTGGTCGTTCACATTAAGACAATGACTGTGGAGGATGTAGTCAGTCTCATATTGCATGCTGCCAGAGCTCCCTCCTTTCAAAGCACGCCCGAATCTCAAAAAATGATTGATGATCTGGCATTGGCTGCTGAAGTAAAAGCGGCTCTAGTGGATGAATTCCCCCAGGCAGACACTTCTGCAAGAGAAGGCGTGGTGTTCGTAAAAATTGTAGCTCCCCTAATACAGGAAGAGCAAATCAATGAGAGAGTTAGGCGTATCGCAGGAAAAATTGAAGGGGTCAAAGAAGTCAGAGTACACGTTATTCCCGTTACCCCATAAATGTTAAAGCTTGCGCCAATACCGGATTAGCCATTACGGAAGAGGATAGAGTACTGGCGAATCATGGACCGGGGATAGATCTCCTGGGCAAGGGCCACTCACGTCTTTGAACCGGAGAAAGCAGCTCTGCCAGAAACTCTGCCCATCTCTTTGCCTAGTATCATTCAACCACGACCGTCGCAAAGGCCTTTTCGTAGGATCAATCCTTTTCCCCTGCAACCTCAAGCCTGCACCAGGCATAGAGGGCGTCATAAACATCGGAGTGAGCTTCGAGATCATCAGCGCTCTAAGAAAGAAATGGACGAAACAGGGTTTTTATCCCCTGTTTCGTCATTGGTTAATCTACTATTGGGCGCGGGCTGCGGTCATGTCTTGTCAGACTTTGGGCAACAGCCTGTTGAATCATAGCATTTACGACAACATTTCTAAAGATATTGTGATTTACACCTTAATCACCGATACATCTTGTCGAAGATTGCGAGGCGCCTTGGAAGTTTTTGTGACTCCTATCAGTCGAATAATCAAATAGTTATGGAAATAGGCAAGACTTGAACCCTGAACATGTGGTCGGACCAGGCACCCACCACAGGCATCAGCCACTAGGCCTGCTCTTCTCTGCAAGACACGGGCTCTTGCTCCAGGGAACGAGAGCAGTGCGCACGGCGGTGGGATGACACATGGGGAGCCTGTACCCCTGCCCCTCTGGCGGCTTGACATCTCTTGCCGCTTTTAGTAAAATTTATTCAATAAAATTAGAATCTTATAAAAACCCCTTATGCAACAAGCGCAACTATTTTTCAATTTTCTCCAACACTCAGGAAAAGATCCCTCCCGCCTCATCTTCGAGGACGAACTGACCGGCATCTACAACCGGCGTTTCCTGTACCAGTACCTCCAGTCAAAAGTCCCATGGGATTCCCTCCAACAGCGCCCCTTTTCCCTCATCATGATGGATGTGGACAATTTCAAGCAGATCAACGACATGTACGGTCACCAGGTGGGAGACCGGGCGCTGATCTGGGTGGCGGAACTCCTCGGGGAAGTGGCAGGACAGGACGGCCTCCCTGTCCGTTATGCCGGCGACGAGTTCATGCTCATGCTCCACCGGGGCAAAGAGGACTCCATGCGGATGGGGAACACGCTTCACAGGCGTGTCCATGAAAAGCCCTTCCGCCCCTATCACCAGGACAGGCCCATCCGAATCACCCTCAGCATCGGTGTCGCCTCAGCACCCGAGGATGCCAAGACCGGCAAGGGACTGATCCAAAAGGCTGACACGGCACTCTATTCAGCCAAGAAGAGGGGCCGTAACTGCTGCGTGAATGCGAGCGAGGTCACACTGGACGAGGTCTTTGACAAGGCGGCCATCTACCAGCTCAGAGACATGAAACTGGTGGGCAGGAGCAGCCAACTGTCCCGCGTAAATGCGGCCCTGAAGAGCTTTATCAGGGGCAAGAGCCAGTTTCTCTTGGTGGAAGGCTCCTCGGGGCTTGGAAAAACAGAGTTTCTGGAGGCGATCCGGCAGAGCCTGGCCCACAAAAAGGTCTTCAACGTCAAGGTGAGCGGGAGTCCTCAAGAGATGTTTCGGCCCTATTACTTGACGACCAAGATCCTCATAGAGATCCTGAATAGCCGAAGAGACAAAGGCGCAAGGGTCTTGGAAAGTCTTGGGGACAAGGAGCTTCACTACCTCGGGCAGGTTCTCCCTCAGATCGGGGGCGAGGATAAGGCCCCGGGTGAAGAAGATGAGGCCAAGTTCCGGGAGGGCATATTTACCACCCTGCTCCATTTCTTCCCCAAGGTCTTGGAACGTCGGCCCATGATCCTCTTGATAGACGATTTCCACTTCGGTGATGAGGCGACGATGCTCCTGTTGCGAAGCCTGTTCAAGACGGGAAGCATACCCCTGTTTTTGTGCTGCACTTTCACCCCCGATGAGGCCGCAGGCGCCGAGCGGCAAAGGCCCATCGAGCTTTTCACTGCTGCGTACGGGGAAGAACTCGGGCTGGAGAAGATCACCCTTACTCCCCTTACCGCCGAACAGATCGCCGCGCACATTGAGAAGATATTCCCGAACGTGGTCAGACCTGGGGATTTCGAAAAGCACCTTGCAGAGATCACCCAGGGCAACCCCCTCTTTATCGGAGAAATCCTGCGAAAGCTCGTTACGGACCAGCAGATCTCCCTTGTGGGGCAAAAATGGGTAATAAGGCCCGTAAAAGGGGACTACCTGCCCAAATCCCTGGAAGAGATGGTGGCACAGAAGATTGCCGCCATGGATGAGGAAAACCGGCAACTCTTGGAACAGATCTCTGCCCTCGGAGAAGAAGTATCTCTGAGCATGCTGATCGGCAGCTCCGGTACCATGGAGGCGAGGGTCCTGGATTTCATTGACCAGGCCGCCACCCAGGGCCTCCTCCAGTCTGACTTTCAGCTCAATGACGAAGTAATACGCTTCCTTGGCAAGCGTGTCCTTGAGATTGCATACGGCGCCATTGATCGCAAGCGGAGGCAGCAGCTCCACGAGCGCATAGGTAAATACCAGGAAGAGCTTTACCGGCGCCGCCTTCTCACTTCGGCAGCCACGGTGGCTTACCACTTCAAGCGTTCCCCCAATAAAGAAAAGGCAAAAAGCTACGAGCAACTCTTGGCTGCCTCCAATCAGAAGACATTCAATGCCCGTGAGGCGGTCCTTTACAGCGCAGAAGTGACTGCGGAGGAGCCCGGGGAAGATATCCCACTCGACGCTGACGGTATCGCCCGCTTGCCCGATTTGATCCGGGAATTCATGATCGCCGTCAGAAACATCAGGCTCTATCCGCCCGGGAGCAAATCAATTATCGGTGTGACCCAAAAGCTGAAGAACACCATCGACGGAATCCTCCGCAACAACGACTGCCTCAACATAATGCACATGGAACAGTCCTTGGTGGTGAACGGGCAAAAGATAGTCAGCAAAGACTTCAAAGTGGTGGCCAGTGATTTCCTTCGGTTGCTCGACCAGTTGCAACTCCGGGGGATCGCTTTTCTCAAAGGCTTAGAGGAACGCGAGGTGGAGCTTATGCTGGAGGGTTTGGGGCGCACCGAACAAGAGACTCTTGATGAACGTCACTGGGAGCGCTTCATGATTGAAAACAGACTCGAGCACATTGACCTGAAGCAGATACGGTACAAGAGACATGGAAATGGAGAGTCCCGTGCCGTGCAATCAAAGGCGGCCCCGGAGGCAGCCCAGGACGAAAGCTCGTTGTTGCTGGAGATCCTTCGCGCCCTGCTCAGCGCAGGCAGGACCATCAAGCTCTACCCCCTGGAGAGCAGGGCCATAGGGACCATGGTTGAAAAACTGACAAAGGCTCTTAAGCTCTATATCAAAGGACGCGGGCTCCTCACCCTCTCTCGCGCAGAAGATGCACTGCTGGTCAATGGAGAAAAGGTGGTACACTCCCAGCTCAAGCCCTTCGCAGAAAAATTCCACCAATACCTGGGGAGTATAGGGCTGAGCAGCATCACTTTTCTGAGGGAATTTCGGGAGGGTGAGCTGAAAAGCTTTTTCGGCGCCCTCGCGCGACTTCCCGAGGGAGTGGATACCAAGTTCTGGAAAGGTTTTGCCCGGCAAACAGGCCTCTCAGGGATCTTGTTCGATCGACACCTTTACGAGGTGCGCGTGGCGGAGATGAAGGGGCCGGGCGCCACCCGCGAGACCCTCAGGCAAGCCGCAGCATATGCAGAGCAGGTGCAGGCCGAAGAGGTGGCGGAGGGGGAGGAGGAATCTTTTTCGGCCCTCCTAGAGGATGTCCAGGAAATGATAAAGGAAATGCTCCTCAACAAGGAGGAGCACCCGGCCAAAGAGATTCTCCGGCGCATCTTCGCGGCCCTCCCCCACCAGGAGACGCGCGAGCGAAGAAGGGTTACCGAGATCTGCAAGGAGATACTGGAAGGGCTCAGCCCCGCCCTTCAGCAAGACTTCGCCAAAATCCTGGCGGAACCCCTTCTGGGGGCCTTCTCCAAGGAGGAGGACCCGGACCTAACACTGGAGATGGCCGCACTTTTGAACCAAATGGTAACCCTCTTGATCCAGTTCGTGGAATACCCAACTGCGGCCAGGATCCTTTCTCATTTGCGGAGACGGCAGAAAAAGCTGGAGGATTCAAGGCACTCCCAGGCCCAGCTACTCGCAAAGACCATGGGGAAAAAACTGGACTCCTACACACGGAGGCTCCTGTTGGAAGACCTCAGGTCTTCAGATCCTTCGCGATTACGCAATGCTGCGCAGTTGCTTGCCAGCATCGGGCAAGGGGCCGTTCCTTTCCTTATCGATATCATCAAGCAGGAAGACGATTACAGGGCACGGAAGGTGGCAGCCATGCTCCTGCAGAGGCAGGGATCATCTGCCACGGAACGGCTTAAGAAGATGCTGGTGCTGGAGGTGAATCCCGAGGAACGGGCGCGCATCTTGGATGTGATTGACGGCTTCACCTCCGACCTGAGGAAGGAACTCCTCCACGCCCTGGGAGATGAGGATCCCCAGGTCCGGGAGGCAGGCCTGCGTCTCGCTGAACGATTGAATAACCCGGAGACCGCCGAACTGCTCCTGGAGCTGGCAAAGACTCAGCAGGGCAGCCTGGCGGTCTCCGCCATCAAGTGCCTTGGTAAACTTCACCCCCCCCACATCGACGAGACGTTGATCCAATTGCTCGAATCCACAAAGGATGAGCATATCTCCATCGTCTGCTGCCGCGCGCTGGGGCAGCTCGCGAGCCCTGCAGCCATCGAGCCCCTGCGCAAGCTCCTCGTGCCCCGCGGCTTTTTCCCCTTCCGAAAGAGTCGCAGCCCGGATCTGCGGGCTGCAGCAGCATTGGCATTGGGTCAGATCTCCCACCCTCAGGCGGCACAAGTGCTGGCCGGGTTCGTGAACGACCCCGACGCCAGGATACGAGAGGTCGCCAGATCCAAAACCCTCCCCGAGCAGCCCTCCCGGCAATAATACACATCCTAGCCCATCGCAGACCCCGCTTTGCGGGGGAGGACCAGTCCTTGGTTGTCCCCGGAAGAGATTTGCTTTGCCAGAAGTTCGTTTAGATAATATTGATGGCTGCATAAAAAGTCTGAAAGCGCTTATTTCTGTCATTTCTGGAAAAGCAGGAATTCAGTGATTTCAGAGCCTTCTGGATGCCGGATCAAGTCCGGCATGACGGTTTTGGGACTTTTTAGGAGTTCGCCAATGATCGAAATTACAAAATCCGTAACGTTATAGCTGTTTGAAAAGCCCACTCGGGCTAAAGGCTTACGGCGTTCCATAGCCTCCGCACAAACTGTTCTCCCGCAATGCCAATAATTCTGAACCCATGAGGGGTAGGGGAGCGTTAACGCTCCCCTACCCGAGATTTTTTCCACGGCCGTTTCAAAAGGCTAAAGTGTTACCAAAATCCAAACAATGTCTAGTCTTGGAGGGTTTTGGTCATTGGTCATTGGAATTTGAAATTTATCTGTTGTCTGGTGCTTGGAAATTGTGATTTTAGACACGAAACTCCGGGGATCCTTTGATCAAATGCTTTTCAAAGGCTTCTATGCTCTCAATAAAAAACGTCTTGATTTGCTCCCAGTCCCAATCTTTCCCTGAAACCAACATATGGGGAAGTGGGTCTTGCTCGGCATCTTCAAAAAAAACAAGGCTTCTCAGCACATGATATAAATTCATATCAGAGTCGTTAAAGCGTCTCCCAAAAAAATTGCATAACTCCTCTATGGAATACCTCATCTTCAAAATAGCATATAGATCGATGAAATCCTTCTTGGCCCCTCGCTGGGAGATGGTCTTGATCTTCTCTGCCCCAATGTCCCTTATGTCAGCAACTTTCATGTCACGCCAATCAATAGCGGGATATGCAAGGGGAGGCTCGTAGTATAGCAAGGAGACCCGGATTCCCCATAGCTCAAAATGTATGGTTCCTTCATCAGTGAATAGGACCCTGGCATGAGGGGTCGAGCTTAGAAGCAGGTCAGGCGTGAACCTCTTGTCAGTGAAGAAGTCAAGGTCCTCGGACTTCCTATGTCCAAGTTGCAAGGCCAAACCGGTACCGCCGGCCAGATAGAAACGCGTCAGCTTAGGCCCGAGAATCTCGATAACCTCTAACGCTTCTTTTGATAATACCTGCTCAAACATGCCACCTCTGTTAACGGGACATTCAATTTGATAGCCCAGTACTTCCCGGTTTTTGGCATAAGTCCTCTCCTGGTCCTCACCACTCTTTCTATTTCTTCCTTGGAATAGATTGCCAGGAGTTTTCTTACGTCTCTGTCGTCTCCATAATCCAGGATACGTGCGATTATGTATCCCGCATGCTTTGATGGATCTATCTCAACAGCGTCCCAAAAAAGGGATGGCCGAAATAGGGATTTTACGTCCTGTTGGCTCATTGGCTAAGCTACTATGGTGTCCCACGCTCCGGCGAATCACCACGGTAATGATTCTCCGGCGGAAAAATGGTACAGAAAAGAAGTGGCACTACAAACTTAAATATTTTCCCAGACAATGAGCGAAAAATCAATTTTTTCCTCTCATTCTACCAGCGTAATCCTCCCCATGTCTAAGCAGGGCGTGAGGGAAGGTGAACCAAAAGGGACGAACGGCCGGGAGAATGGAAAAATATCCATTTCCCCGCGTCCGTCCAAGGGCGACTTGACCCCTTCCCGACTTTCCTTTCCCTTGGGTGTTGGTTGTGTCCAAGATCTTTGCAAATGAGATTATTGTGGCGAACCCAGGGCATTCACCACCACGTCATGCCCGCGAAAGCGGGCATCCAGAAGATATGGCGTTGAGTTCCGGAGCCTGGATTCCCGCTTTCGCGGGAATGACAAAATCAGGTTATCTGGCCACAGGAGCGTCACATGCCCTAACATCATTGACGTTTGAAACCCTGCCAGTTCTTTCTTGGACAAGAGTGATGCTATATATTGTGATTTCTAGGCATATTCTACGCTTCATGTAGGGGGTCTTACAGTGCGGGTTGTCTGAAACGCTTGTTTGACGCAGGCTCCCGGCTATTGCCAAGGATTACCTCTGAAACTCCTGTTGGACTATTTTAGGCCAACTCTAATGAATTCGTGTGGAGTCACTATTGGAATATTGCGGAAGGGATTTAGAATCAGAAGATCTTGATCACCTGAAACAATGAAATCAGCCCTGCCAGAAACGGCGAGCTCCAAGAATTTGTTGTCCTCTGGGTCTCGGCATTTTGTAATTTTTTCCCCAGGCTCAACTGGCGTTCCGTATATAACAAAGCTGGCTAGAAATTCCTTTCTTTCTTCATGGGTAAGGAATGGATCAAATTTCTTGCGCCACAAAACTTCCTTCAGCTCGGTAAGCGTAGAAGCAGAAAAAAGGATCTCTCCCCTCTCAAGGCCTATCAGGAAGGCTTTGAATGGCTTTGATCCCTCAAATAGCAACGCACTGATGATAATATTCGTGTCAAAAACAAGGCGCACCGGAGATGCCTTTACAGTATGTGTTTGATTCTTTCCCCTAGAATATCCTCAAGTATATCAGGAGTCATACCCCGGGACTTCGCATTGCGGCTGATTCTAGCCATAATCTCGCGCAGGGATTGATATTCCTCTTGCGGCTGAATTATGACCCGGTAAATCCTATCAGGTGCCACTTGCATTTTCTTTGTCCAGGCTTCAGGAAGATCACTCCCTTTTACATCCTCGATAATTGTAAAAGGCATTTTTTCTCTCCGACTCATAAATGTTTACATATTCTCTTATTTTGTCACAAAAAGCAAAACATCACAACTTGCTAGTTTCCAACCTATGTATTTCTGTGGGTACTTCGGACTTCTCTATCCTTGTACCCTTGGCCTTTTTCATCTTCCTTTTTTCCCGACTCATAATTCCAGAATTCTTCTTTGATCCCAGACCGCTTTTCTGACGGATTCATCTCACCCTTCTATTAGAATGGCTTGCACGCAGCCATGAAAAGGGTGTGATTCGCATGGTGCAAAAGTGTGAGAGTATTTAATCGGGCCACCGCAGGCGTTCTCGCAACACTTGTTGCAGTATACCCTATGTAAAGATGCTTAGATATATTCAATTGCTCAGGGTTGTCGTTCTTTTGCGGAGTTGGGTGGAGAGAAGAAACTTAAGGCAGGAATCGAGCAAAATAGAAGGGCCTGCAAGTTGTTGATATCTCTTGCAGACCCTTGGTGTGTCGAAGAAAATGGAGGCGGCAACCGGATTCGAACCGGTGAATAGCGGTTTTGCAGACCGCTGCCTTAGCCACTTGGCTATGCCGCCCCTGGAGAATGCTGGAGCGGGAAACGGGACTCGAACCCGCGACAACCACGTTGGCAACGTGGGGCTCTACCAACTGAGCTATTCCCGCAGAGCTATTTTTCATTCTATGGTTTACAGGCCGTTTGTCAATAGAAAATCTAACCCTTATCGTTCCGCCCCCGGAGAACCTTTTCACGGGAAAATACCCGGTGAAATTGTTGAAAGTAGGCCCACCCCGACCAGATGGTCAAGACCAGTGCAGGCCACAGAAAGGCCATACCCACAGCATGGAAATTGATTTCGTAGTACTCGTAGTGGAGGCACAAACCTACCAGGGCCACCGATTGAAAGATGGTCTTGTGCTTTCCCAGGGAACTGGCCTGTATTACGGTGCCATCGCTGACCGCTATGCTTCTCAACCCGGTGACGGCTATTTCCCTGGCTATGATAATGATGACTACCCACGCGGGGATCCTGTCCAAGGGAATAAGCATGATCATGGTGGCCGAGACCAGGATCTTGTCCGCCATGGGGTCAAGGAATTTCCCAAGCAGGGTCACGGCCCCGTATCTCCGGGCAAAAAACCCGTCGAGGATGTCGGTCACAAACGCCAGGCCGAAGAAGATCGCGGCAAGAAGACTCCCTACCTTGCCTTCGAAATAGAGACTGACGATCACCAGGGGAATGCAGGCCAAACGGAAAAAACTCAGTATGTTAGGTAAGTTGGATACCGCCTCTTCCCGAAAATCCCTGTCCATCTAAGCACCGTGAGATTTGGGTCTAGGTTTACGATTACTCGGTTATTGGGCCGGAGGGTCTTCTCTTGCTTTTCTCATAATACTCCATCACCCTGTTGATAAAAGCTATGGTCTCGGGGAATGGAGGAATACCCTTGTATTTCTCAATCGCCTCGGGCCCTGCATTGTACGCAGCCAATGCCAACTTCTTGTCATAATCATAGCGTTCCAGGAGGAGGCCGAGGTAACGTGTCCCTCCGAAGATATTTTCCTCGGGATTAAAGGGGTCTCCCACATCCATGGCCTCTGCCGTCTCCGGCATGAGCTGCATAAGGCCCTTGGCCCCTTTCCTGGATACCGCCCTCCTGTCAAAGCCGGATTCGGCCCTTATTACTGCCTTCACAAAAAGGGGCTCCACATTGAACTCCCGGCATGCCTGCCGAATGATTCCTTCGTACTTCTTTATGTACTCTGCGGGCCTCTCGGGGTACTCCCGGATGTATAACTTGTACCGCCTGTCCGATTTGATGTTGGTAAAGTGCCACACCCCTTGCTCGTCCTTGTAGCGGTAAATGTCCCCGAAGGCCGGCCCCTCGGCAGCCAGAATCAGCATCAGACCAATCGCTGAAAAAACTATGTGGCCTCCCCTGGGAATGATCAACTCATTTTCTCCCAGTCGGCAAGGAACTTTTCCAGCCCGATATCCGTCAAGGGATGCCTTATCAACTGTTCCATGACCTTGTAGGGTATGGTCGCTATGTCAGCTCCCATTAGGGCTGCATCAAGCACGTGGAGGGGGTTTCTGATGCTTGCGACGATTACTTCCGTTTCAAAGCCATAGTTGTCATAGATCGCAAGGATTTGCTCCACCAGGTCCATTCCCTGGTGGCTTATGTCATCCAGCCTGCCCACAAAGGGGCTTACGTAGGCCGCGCCTGCCTTGGCAGCCATAAGTGCCTGGACCGGAGAAAAGCACAGGGTGACGTTCGTCTTTATGCCCTCGCTCGCCAGCAGCTTGACGGCCTTCAAACCCTCCTGCACCAGGGGGATCTTCACCACTATGTTGTCTGCGAGCTTGGCCAGTTCCCTCGCCTCCTTGACCATGCCATCCTTCTCAGTGCTCAACACCTCTGCATTTACCGGCCCGTTGACGATGCTGCATATCTCCTTGATCAGCTCCTTGAACTCGCGGCCCTCTTTCGAGATAAGCGTGGGGTTGGTAGTTACCCCATCCAGCATCCCTAGTTCATTGGACTTCCTTATCTCCTCAACATTGGCCGTATCAATAAAGAATTTCATGGACTTCCTCCTCCAATCCTCCTGACAGAATGTTTGTGAATCGCCACAACACTACCTCTCCGGCACCCCTTATCAACCCCTGCTTTCCCGGCTGAACCTGGACGCGCATTCCTCGCTACAGAAGAAATACTCTTGGCCCTCAATATTTCTCTTTATGGAATCCCGCTTCGGGATATAGGTCTTGCAAAAGGGGTCTTGGACCATCTCATCGATTACACCGCCCTCTTTGCCCCTGTCTATCTTCTTGCCCGGTCCGAGAAACACCCTGAAAATGCGGTACAACACGTATGCCAGTATGGCGTAAATAAGGAGTTTCATCTACTGTTCCTTCATGGGCCTGACTTCTTGCTCTCCCGCCGGTATCTCTTCCAACAGCTCCCTCATTGTTACTCCCAGGCCGGGATGAATCAAGTCAGGTGCGATTTGAACCAGGGGTACGAGGGCGAAGCGCCTGGCATGGAGACGGGGATGGGGCACCACAAGGCTGTCATTTCTTATGATCTCCCGGCCGAATATCAGGAGATCCAGGTCTATGGTCCTGGCTTCCCACCTCTTCGCCCTGACCCTTCCCATGTCCCTTTCTATGGAAAGCAAGATCTCCAACAACTCCATAGCCGAGAGGCCTGTCTCCAGGCAAGCAACCCCATTGAGGTACCAGTCCTGGCCGGTCACACCGACCGGTTCCGTCCAGAACCACTCGGAGCATCCCCCCATCTTGCAGCCCGGGGCCTTGTCCATCAGGTCTATCGCCCTTGTGCAGTTGTAAAACCTGTCTCCCAGGTTTGAGCCTATGCCTATGTAAGCAATTGTTTGCCCCATGCTACCTTAGTCCCAGGACATCCTGCATGTCATAGAGGCCAGGAGATTGGTGGATCACCCACCTGGCCGCCCTTATTGCGCCCCTTGCAAAGTTATCCCTGTTGTGTGCCCGGTGGGTCAACTCCAACCTTTCACCCATGCCACCGAACATCACGGTATGCTCCCCGGTGATATCCCCCGCCCTCCAGGTCTGGATCCCTATCTCTTCTCTTCTCCTCTCACCTATGATGCCCTTCCTCTGGTAGACGGCCACCTGGTCCAGCTCCTGATTGCGGGCCTTTGCCAGGATTTCGGCCAATCGCACGGCGGTCCCGCTGGGAGCGTCCTTCTTGAACCTGTGGTGGACCTCCAGCACTTCTATGTCATAATCCTCCCCGAGGACGTGCGCCATTTCTTGAGCGATCTTGAACATGACGTTGACACCCACGCTCATATTGGGAGCCATTACGCACCGGATCTCCTTCGCCAGCCCTACCGCTTCCTCCAATTGCCCCTTGCTGAATCCTGTGGTGCCTATGACCATAGGAAGCCCACGCCGGGAGGCCAAGCGGAGGTTTTCCAGGGTGGATTCGGGCGTAGTGAAGTCGATCAGCACATCACAATCCTCCCCAACATCCTTCAATGAAGCCTTTATCTCGATCCCCTGGCTGCCGAGGCCGACCACCAAGCCCACGTCCTCGCCGACTTTGGGATGCTCAGGGTGTTCAAAGGCCCCTGAAAGGACAAAGTCCTCAGCCTGGTGGATCATGTGAATAACCCGCTCTCCCATGCGACCTGCCGCCCCGGCAACAACAGCCCTAATCATGATTCCCTCCTTCACAACCTATTGCCTCAATCCAAACTGTAGAGCTGGCCGAGCGCCTAAGCGCTCGTTGCCTGCAAGCGCCAACCCCATAGAATAGAACCGAAAAGAGGCAGATCAAATCCGTCTCTGTCCATCAAACACTGTCCCAACTCTCTAATTCGCTCAATACAGACAAGAATTGCAAGAGACGTCCAATGTTGCCCCTCAAGATGCTTTCGGAAAAGCCTTAGATGCAAGGCACGCAAATCTTTAGGAATGAGGCGTACATAGGGGTACGCCGCAGTGACTAAAGATGCAGCGCAACGCCGCAGATGAGGTTTTTCCGGAAGCATCGACCTATATCAAGCCGTAGCCTTTCAAGGCCTGCTCCAGTCTCTGCCTATTCTGCTGAGACATCCGGCACATGGGAAGCCTCATCTCCTCTCCGATCATCCCCATAATACCAAGGGAGGTCTTGACCGGTATGGGATTCGTCTCAATGAACATGGCCTTACACAAGGGTAAGAGCTTGTAAAAAAGTTCCCGCGCCTTGCCGACGTCACCTTTTTCCCATGCCCTCACCATATCCGCGTTGTCCTTCGGCACTATATTGGCCACTACCGAGATGACCCCCTTCCCCCCGATGCCGAGTACGGGCAGGGTAAGATTGTCATCTCCCGACAAAAGGGTAATCCTGTCGCCGGCCAGCAAGAGGATCTCGGCCATTTGGCCCAGGTTTCCTGAGGCCTCCTTTATCGCCACCACCTCCGGCAATTCTGCGAGTCGTGCGACCGTCTCGGGGAGCATATTCACACCCGTCCTCCCCGGAATGTTGTACAGCACTTGGGGTAGAGGCACTGCCTCGGCTATGGCCTTAAAATGAAGATACATTCCTTCCTGGGTAGGCTTGTTGTAGTAGGGGACCACCTGCAAGGTCCCGTCCGCCCCTGCCTTCTTGGCATGCTCGGTCAGCTCTACGGCCTCACTCGTGCTGTTCCCTCCGGTCCCGGCGATCACAGGGACTCGCCCCTTAACAGCCTCTACCGCTATGTCAATAACCCTTTTGTGCTCCTCCATGCTGAGCGTGGCTGACTCCCCTGTAGTCCCACAGGGGACGATGGCGTCCGTACCGTTGGAAATCTGGAACTCGATAAGATTCCGATATCCTTCCTCGTCTACTTTCCCGTCTTTGAAAGGCGTAACCAGTGCTACCATGGATCCGGTAAACATCATAACCTCCTTGCTAATCCCAGCTAATCATTCACTTGAAGCGAATCTGGACCGAAAAGATTGATTCTTCGTCCCTAGCTCTTAACCTTCATTGCTCCCCGTGGCGGGTTGAAAAGGAGCCTTTTACTAATCAAGCGCCTCCTCGTGTAAATGGGCCTGGTAGACGATTGATGTACCGCCCTCGAGGTACACTTCCCTGAACTCATTGCCTTCCTTCAGGAAGTGGACCTTCAGCTCCTCTCCCCCCCTGGTCCTGACCCTGGTGGGGGAACTTACCCTTCCCTTCGCAGCAGATACGAGGGTCGCCGCTATCGCACCCGTACCACAGGCGAGCGTCTCATCCTCAACACCCCTCTCATAGGTCCTGTTCTCAATCAAGTCCCGGCCTATTATCTTCATAAAGTTGGCGTTGGTCCCCGACGGTGAGAACATCTCGTGGTATCTTATTGCTCGTCCCTGCTCAAAAACAGGGTGTCCTGGAAGATCTTCGACCTGCACCACCACGTGAGGAACCCCGGTATTTATGAAATCCACCTCGAGCCATCCCTCCTGACGCGGGAGATCGATATCCACCCTGAGATCGGAGGGCTCTGGCATCAGGACCTTTACCATTCGGCCCCTTACCTCTGCAGACACCGGGCCTGCAAGGGTATCAAAGGTCATCTTTGCTCCTGCGATACCCTTTAAGTAGGCGAAACGGGAAACGCACCGTCCCCCGTTACCGCACATCTCCACCTCCCCGCCGTCGGCGTTCAAGTAGCGCCACGCAAAATCATACCTGTCGGACTTCAAAACAAATATGAGCCCATCGGCACCAACTGATTCCCTCCTCCTGCACAGCTTCTCTGCCAATGGACCCATATCCTCCTCTGAGACGATTCCATCCCTGTTGTCTATCAGGATGAAATCATTGCCGCTCCCATGCATCTTCCAGAAATTTATTCTTTTCATGGTTTCAACCAGACATCCCTGCTTGTTTCACAGGCCCAAAAATCGGGGGCGACTCCCAAAAGAGCAGCCACTCTTACAACAAGAACCCCGGGATCACTTCCCCCTTGACCAGGTCTTCGTAAGTCTCCCGGGCGCGGATGATGAAATAGTCTTTCCCCTTTACCATTACCTCCGCAACCCTGGGCCTGGAGTTGTAGTTGGAGGACATGCTGAAGCCATAGGCCCCTGCACTCATAATCGCCATCAGCTCCCCGGGTTCGAAGGAATCCAATTCCCTGTCTTTGGCGAAAAAATCTCCTGACTCACATATGGGCCCGACGACGTCGGCCCTTATTTTCCCCTTGTTCCCGCGCGTAACGGGCTGAATGCCGTGATAAGCCCCGTAAAGACTGGGCCGCATCAGGTCATTCATGGCTGCATCAACTATGATGAACCTCTTGTTTTCGCTCGTGGACTTGGTATACAGCACCTTGGTGACCAGAATCCCCGCGTTCCCTGCAATGACACGCCCCGGCTCCAGGATGAGGGTCAAATCCCCCGTGTTGAGTTGCTCCTTTATGGCCCTGCCATACTCTTCAGGATGAGGTGGTTCTTCCTTCTCGTAGGTGATTCCCAGACCTCCCCCCAGGTCCAGGTACCTTATATCAATACCGGCGTCCTTGAGCCTTTCCACAAGCCCCAGCAACCTTTTCATGGCCTCCACGAAAGGGCTTATTTGGGTAAGCTGGGAACCTATATGACAAGAAACCCCGCTCACCCTCAGGTGAGGAAGCCCTGCCGCCTTGGTATATTCCTCCAGTGCCCTGTTAATATCAATCCCGAACTTGTTCTCCCTCAGACCCGTAGAGATGTAGGGATGGGTCTTGGGATCTATGTCCGGGTTGACCCTGATGGACACCGGCGCTTCTCTACCAAGCTTGCCGGCCAGATGGTTGAGCAGCTCAACTTCTTGCTCCGATTCTGCATTGAACATGAGAATTTCAGATTCGAGGGCAAATTCCAGATCCTCAACCCTCTTGCCCACACCGGAGAAAACGATCTTCTTGGGCTCCACGCCGACCCTGAGGGCTCGAAACAGCTCTCCGCCCGAAACGATGTCCACACCCCCGCCCTCATTGGCAAAGAGCCTCACGACGGCCAGGTTGGAATTGGATTTCATTGAAAAACAGGTGAGGTGTTTGATGTCGCGGAATGCCCCGTCAAATGCCCTGAAATGCCTTACCAGGGTGGCATGGGAATATAAATAGAAGGGCGTGCCCACCTCTTTCGCTATCCCTCGGATCGGGACCTCTTCACAATAAAGCTCTTCATTCTTGTAAATGAAATGGTGCACAGTCCGACTATCCCTCGCCCAAAGCGTATGCCACCTTGGCTATGTTGGAAGGCGGGCCAACGAGCCCTTTGTCTCCCAGAAGGTGTACCTTGAAGTAAAATATACTATCCTTGCTCTTACCATCGACCGTGAACTCAACGCCGCCATCGGTCAGCACTTCTCTTCCGAAATCCTGGTGGGCATCGAACTCCAGCGGACACCCCTCGCAGGGAGGGGAACTCAGGGGGTATTCCGCATAATATACCCTGAGGCCGGTAACGGCCTTTCTCTTGGCATCTCCTTCCCCTTCCCGGATTACCCCTCTCAAGATGATGTCATCTCCCACCCACTCACCTTTCAAGTCAATCACCGCTGCCCTCAAGGGCTCTCCTTGAGGCAAAAATGGCGGGGCCTTTTTCCCGCAAGACTGGATTCCGACTGATAATAATATTAAAAAGGGAATTCGCAAGATCCATTTGTTCAGCAAGAACCGATCTCCTCCTTTGCCTTCCTGAGACCCTCTCTTACTGCATTCGGCCCCGTGCCCCCTATTAGATCTCTCCTCTCGACGCCCTTTATGGGATCCAGCCACTCCACCACGTCATCTTGCACGTAGGGAGTGAAAGCCCGCATTTCCTCAAGGCCGAGTTGGCTCAACTCCTTCCCCCTGTCAATGGCATGCAGGACCATCTTGCCCACGATCTGGTGGGCCTCCCTGAAGCTCAATCCCTTGTTGACCAGGTATTCCGCCAGATCCGTCGCTCCCAGGTGCCCTCCCCGGACCGCCTCCTTCATTTTCTCCCTATTGAAGGAGACCTTCCCCAGGAACATGGTCATCACCGAAAGGCATTGCCCGACCGTTTCAACCGTGTCAAAAAGAGCCTCTTTGTCCTCTTGCATGTCCTTGTTATAAGTCAATGGAAGCCCTTTCATGACCGTCAAAAGCGCAATGAGATGGCCGAAGACCCTGCCCGCCTTAGCCCTCACAAGCTCCGGCACATCAGGGTTTTTCTTCTGTGGCATGATACTGCTGCCCGTGCACAGGGAGTCGGGCAGGCGGACAAAGTCAAATTCCCTGGTCGCCCAAATCACCATTTCTTCGCCCATCCTGCTCAGGTGCATCATGAGGACAGAAGATGCAAAAAGAAAGTCCAGCACAAAATCCCGGTCGCTGACCGCGTCCATGCTGTTTTCAGAAATCCGGTCAAAGCCGAGCTCCCTTGCAATCATTTCCCTGTCGAGATCAAAGGTGGAACCTGCGAGGGCCGCGCTTCCCAGGGGTGATATGTTGACCCTGGCAAGGGTTTCCCTGTACCGGATTCTGTCCCTTTTCATCATCTCGTAATAGGCCAGGAGGTGATGGGAAAGAAGCACGGGCTGAGCGCGTTGTAGGTGGGTGTATCCCGGCATGACTATATCGAGGTTTTCCTCTGCCTGGGTGACGATGACCCTTTGCAATCCCCCTATCAAGCCGTCTATCTTTTCAATCCCTTCTCTCAGGTACAGCCTGGTGTCCAGAGATACCTGGTCATTGCGGCTCCTGCCCGTATGGAGCTTCTCCGCCGCAAGACCGACCCTTTCCACAAGGGCCTTTTCCACGGCAGTGTGAATATCCTCCATGGATTCCTGAAAGGTAAATTTTCCCCTGTCCATCTCCTCCTTGATCTCTTGAAGGGCTTTTATGATCAAGGATGCCTCGTCTGCTTTTATTATCCCCTGCCTTGCCAGCATTCGGCAGTGGGCGATGCTGCCCTTTATGTCCTGCGGATACAGGCGGTGGTCAAATCCTATTGAGGCGGTGAACTCTTCCACTATCCTATCCGCCTCTTGCCTGAATCGCCCGCCCCAGGTCTTACTTGTCCTTTCTTTTCGTTCTCCTGCCATGGCATGAATCCAAGAAACTGGGAATGGCCTATTTTAACGAACTCGTAAAAAGTCGAAATTGAGATGGCAAAGTAAAAAGCTTCAAGTAAGTATTCAAGTTGAGCTTGCGAAATCCCGCTTAGCGGGAGCGTGCGAATCTCGTGTGATGAGGCGTACTTAGCGTACGCCGCAATCATTTACCCCGTTAAATAACTCCAGATTCAGAGGCCGTTGCCCCAACGATGTTCTTAGGTCCTCCTAGACCTCTGATTCAGCGCCACCAGTACCCATTAAACGGGGC
>JAFDHB010000123.1 GCA_019308985.1 Deltaproteobacteria bacterium
AGCACTCACATCGCAGCCAACCGTAAATTCAATCCGACCACACCACTTATTGTCTTCTCTGTCGCAATACTTCAACAGCTCATGCTGGTATCCCGCCGTATCAGAGCGCATCCGGACCTTTTTGATTCCCTTCGGAAGACTCCCAATCGCCTCCTCAAGCACCCTCTTTTGCTCAAAGCCCGCCGGAACATTGCCGTCTCGAAATTCCGTGTGCAACACCAGACCCTGCTCAGCCCACCATGTATTGACAGGCTGATAGGCTCGGTAGCCTTTATAACAAAAAAGCGCTTCAGCTTTCTTCGTCTCCACCAACGTCGCATCAATGTCCAGCGTGGCCGTTGGCTCCGGGCGGTTGCTTTGCACAAAAGCTACCATATCCTCGTTCACCTTGCATAAGCCCTTAAGTGCCTCATTCGGCTGCGGGATAAACGCCTTGCCCGGCTCCCTCAACCGCTCCTGCTCCTGGTCATGAAACTCGGCCAAATACCGAAATACAGATGAGCTAGACGGCACACTTCGGGTTTTCTCTTTCCTCCACCGCTTCTTCAATGTCCTGCAGCCCTTGCGGCTCAAGCCCTGAGTCAACGCTTTGCCTAGCAACCGGCAAAAACCTTCATCAGATTCCAGCCTGTTCACATCTTCAACACACCGCCCGCCCACCAGGTTCAGCATCATCAGCGACACAACAGTCTTTGCGTCCGTCCAGCCCTGGCCCCCTTGCCGTGCCTTTACATGCCGTTCAATGCTGCTCACCATCCCCGATCGGCATGCAAGATCAAGGTAAGTCCCGATTCCTCCCATTCCCGTCATTCCCGCACCTTGATGGTCAACTTCGTACTTGAATGCCAGCTCGCCTTGTGTCATCATCTAAGTTCACCTCGTTGATGATAGATTTTTGTCTTCAAAAACATTCTATTCGCTTGATACATCAAGCGCAACGAGGTGAAACATTTTCTTGACGGTGAATCAGGGACGGATACTCCTCTGTGCGATCCCGTTATATAAAGACCCGGGGGTCAATCAGATGTCTCACATCAGGCCGAGCTTGAATTTCAGGGAATTGAGGGTGTTTTTCATGAGCATGGTGATGGTCATTGGCCCGACGCCACCAGGGACAGGGGTGATCCACCCGGCGATCTCCTTGGCCGCGTCAAAATCCACGTCACCCTTGAGGATGGCTATCTTCTTTCCCGTCTTCTCACTAATCTTCTCGCCCACACGGTTGACGCCCACATCAATGACACAGGCCCCGGGCTTGATCCACTCAGGCTTTACGAGCCCCGGCACGCCGGCTGCAACGATGAGGATATCCGCGCGCTTACAGTGGGCGGCCAGATCCTTCGTGCGAGTGTGGACCACAGTCACCGTCGCGTTGGCCCCCGGTCCCTTCTGGAGCAGCATGTTTGCAATTGGCTTGCCCACGATGTTGGACCTGCCGACGACTACTACCTCCGCCCCGCTTGTCTCCACGCCGGCGCGTACTATCATCTCCTGGATGCCCGCCGGGGTGCAAGGCGGGAACTTCACTTCCGAGCCCCCGATCATCAATCGTCCCACGTTCACCGGGTGAAACCCATCCACGTCCTTGTCCGGGTCGATTGCATTCAACACCTTCTTCTCGTCGATGTGTTTCGGAAGGGGCAACTGTACCAGGATACCATGAATAGTGTCGTCTTTGTTATACTTGTCGACCAGGGCGAGCAGATCCTCCTCCGAGGTGGTCTCGGGCTGGTTGTCCTGGATCTCCTTGAAGCCCAGGGCCTTGGCCGTCTTTATCTTGGCCGTCACATAGGAAACAGAGGCAGGGTTCTCCCCTACCAGAATGGTGACCAATCCGGGCACAACCCCGCGTTCTTCTTGGATCCTCTTTACCTCCGCCTCGATTTCCTTCAGGATTTCTTCCCGAATTTCAGTGCCTTTGATTAACTTTGCCGTCATAGTTCACCTTCTCCTTTCCTTTGAGTTTCATCCTGTATTCTCTCGTATGACCCTCCTCCCCCAGGGCATCATAACCGTTCGGTAGCCTTGGGGAATTTTGCCTCACCCCCCAACTGCCCTCATCAAAATCTATTCCGAGGAATTAGTTCTTCGAGGCCTTAAGATGCCCCGGCCGGGAGATTGGATAGCACAACCCAGGTGGAATATCAAACATAAATCACAGCGTCCGTTAGTCCTAACTTCATTGTCCTACATTGCGGGATAGGTGGGGAGAGGGTCTTTTCGGAAGGCCGACGCCCGAAGCCGGTATTGTGGGGGTTGCGGTTCCTCGCCATAATTATCCATCAGACATATGGTCGATGGTTGGCATCCCGGCAAATTAAGCCTTTTCATTCCCCTTTTGATACTGCCGGTCCAATACCTCCCTTACCTTGCGGGCCAGTTTCGTGGGGGAAAAGGGCTTTTCTATGAAGTCAATGTCTTTGGGTATGATGCCATGGCTCGTTATGACATTGTGGGTATACCCGGACATATACAGGACCCTCAAATCAGTTCTGCTGGATTGGAGCCTTTCTGCAAGGTCCTTCCCCTTCATGCCGGGCATCACCACGTCTGTCAACAGGAGGTCAATCTTTCCCACAAACTCCTGGCTTACCCTTATGGCGTCATCGCCGTTTTTTGATTCAATGACGTTGTATCCGTACTTCAGGAGCGCCTTCTTAGCGAAATTTCTTACATTGTCATCGTCTTCCGCCAACAGCACCAACTCTGAACCGCTTAGGTCTTCACCTCGTCCATAGATTCCTCTCTCGGTATCCTTGGTCTTTTTCGCTTTTGGAAGATATACCTTCATGGTCGTCCCACATCCCGGTTCGCTGTAAGGCCAAATGTGCCCCCTATTTTGACTGACAATCCCATGAACAGTAGAAAGCCCAAGCCCCGTACCGATTCCCCGTTCTTTCGTTGTGAAAAAGGGTTCGAAAATGCGAGTGCGTAGTTCTTCATCCATGCCCACACCAGTGTCGCTGATTGCCAGCAAAACGTATTGGCCGGCTTTTCCCTCAAGTCCCCGTTTTCTGAAGTAACTAATATCCAGCTCCGCATTACTCGTCTCAACGGTGAGTTTTCCTCCCTCCGGCATTGCGTCCTTGGCATTGACCACAAGGTTCATAATAACCTGGTTGATCTGGACTGGATCGATGTAGATGTCGTTCAAATTGGGGTCTAGCATAAGTTGAAGATCTATGTCTTCCCTGATCAGTCGCCTGAGCATCTTTTCCATATCCAAGATGGTTTCATTGACATTCAGGACTTCAGGTTGCCTGACCTCCTTGCGGCTAAAGGCAAGGAGCTGATGGGTAAGGGCTGCTGCCTTATCGCCCGCCTTTATTATCTCCCGCACATCCTCAAAAAGGGGACTATCCCTTTCTATCTCGGTGAGGGCGAGCTGTGCGTTTCCCATAATGGTCGTCAGCAGGTTGTTGAAGTCATGTGCGACACCCCCAGCCAGAGATCCTATGGCCTCCATCTTCTGGGACTGGAGCAGTTGGGCCTGTAAGCTTTCCTTCTCCTTAACTTCATTCTTGCGTCGGGCTATTTCTCTCTTCAGTTGCCTGTTAAGGGCCTCGAGCTTTTCCCGTGCCGCGTCAGAGTCCTTCATTGCTTCTCTGATCCTCTTATTGGAAGCCTCCAGTTCATTTTTCTTTGCCGTGAGGTCAGCTGTCCTCTCCATGACCCGCTGCTCCAGCCTTTCTTTCTCCCTGGCGGAATCTTTTTCTCTTCTCTTTATTTCTGTCAAGTCGGTCACTATGGCGCAAACGGTTGGGGGGGACTCTTCCGGCAGGAATGTGAGGGTCAATCGGACGGGGATCTCGATCCCCTGGACATTTCGCACCAGAACTTCAATGCTTTTAACTTCTCGAGGCCTCAATTTCATGGCTTGTTCTAAGGCCTCATGATCTTGCGATGAAATCAGTGATTTGATATTGCTTCCCATTATCCGCTCTATTGGTTTTGCTGTCATGTGCGCAAACCGCCTGTTGCAATAAAGTATCGTCCCATCTCCGGACAGAGTAAGGGCCCCCTCTCCCATCTGCTCCACCAGTATCCTGTATGAGTATTCTGCACCTCTCAGGGTGTATATCCTTTGCCCTTCCTCATGGGAGACTACGATTGCGTCCACTTCCCCATTCCTTATTGCCTCCAGGGTCTCCTCTGTCTCTTCCAGGCGGCTCCGGAGCTTTCTTATCTCCCCTTCCTTTTGCCTTAATATTTGCGCCAGAGATCTTTCCTGCATGGACTTCCTCCCCAATAACCACTCGGAACGTTTTGCGCAACCGTTTCAAAGGCTCAAGCCTGCCAGCGCTCTCTCTTTGAGGGACAAATCACCTATCAAACGACGAAC
The DNA here is from genome assembly GCA_019308985.1 of Deltaproteobacteria bacterium. The sequence goes on from JAFDHB010000123.1 coordinate 4,343, forward strand.
CGGGCCGGGGGACCTTTTTATCAAAGTGGGGACTGCAACTATCTGGTCTTCCAGTGCCCTTTTGGGGGTCTGGTATATATCAATTACTTCCAGGTCGTATCTCCCCTCCAGGTGATCGGCGCACAAGTCCTTGATATTATCAACTGTCCGAAGCGATCGGGATGTCATCCCGGCAACGTAAAGGCTAAGATTGTAGAATTGCTTCTCACTGCTTGATAAGCCTTTTTCAAAAGTTTTGCTTGCGTCCTTGATCGCGGCTCTCCTAGCCATTAGGCTTCTCCCTTCGGCCTCGGGCGCAGGTCAAGTCCTACCACCACGCGCTCCGTGTCGGACAGGTTTCCGATTATCTTCTTTAGCGGGGGAGGTAGCTTCCTCACCAGGGTTGGTATGGCCATGATCTGGTCCCCGGCTGCCAGTTGTGGGTTCTCAAGGAGATCGATCACCTCGATACGATATCTTCCCCTGAGGCGTTCTTCGCAGATCTTCTTGAGGTTCGCGAATGCTGCCTGGCAATTTGGGGTCTGGCCGGCCACGTAGAGCCGCAAGTTATAGGTTTCACCGTTGGTTCTTGCTTGTCCTGATCCTTTTTGCTTCACGGCCTTGGATACGGTCCTCTTTTTGTCCTCCATCGCTGACTCCTTGATAATACTATTGTTTGCCCCAGCAGTGCCCCTGCTCATTTCCTGAGCTTGGCGCGGGTCGGAGTATCATGGTTTGCCTGTCGTCTTGAAGCCATCCGTTCCCGATCCTCCTCCACCCGTGCTTCCATCGTCTCGATCTCCCGAAGCCTTCTTGTTATTCCGTCCTCCTCAGACTCAAACTGGGCGCGCAAAGCACTGACCTGGGCCTCCATAACCTTTCTCTTACGCTCGAGATCCAGTTTGAGACGATCCATTTCCTGCCTTCGTGCCAGTAGCTCCGCTCTCTCCCTGGCCTCCTGAGCAATTCTGGCAGAACCGGTCAGCACTTCTCCTCCACCCACATAGACGTCCAAAAGGTCTATGCCCCTGTCCGTTATTACGAATTCCCTTACCTGGTTAGAATGGGCCATGCCCCGGGATTTCAGGACATACATAAGATAATTACGTTCCCCGCTGACCTCCACGTCACGTAACATCAACCAGGTATCGGCAAGGGATGAAATGCCTGATTCTGTAAACTCCAGGGGCTGCCCCCCAATGGTCAAGCTCGTTAGTATAGTGGTTATCTGGTTCATCTTGAGGTAATCCACCAGGCGGACCAGCATCTGCTTTATATCCCGCCCGCCGGCCAGAATGGCGAAAGAGGTAATGGGATCGAGGATTACTGCATTGGGCCTAAAATCACGGATGGCCCTGTTCATCACGGCCAGGTGCAGCTCCAAGCCATGGAGGGTCGAACGGGCATTATGGAACCTGAGCAATCCCCTTTTTACCCATTTGTCGAGGTTGATACCAACAGACCGCATGTTGCGGAGGATCTGGTCCATGGATTCCTCGAATGCAAAGTAGAGGACCCGTTCTTTTCCGCGGCATGAGGCATCAGCAAAGCTGGCGGCAATTGTGGTCTTACCCGTTCCGGCCGTACCAGTGATCAGAACCGTGCTTCCTCGATAATACCCCTGCCCTCCCAGGATACCGTCCAGCCTCTTTATGCCGCTTGATACCATCTCTGTGCTGGCCGGGTGCTCCAGCCCCAGGGAGGTAATGGGCATAACCAACATTCCCCTCTTATCGATCAGAAAGGGATAGGCGTTGGTGCTGTGCATCGATCCCCGGTACTTGATCACCTGCAACCTTCGCGTAGAGATATCTCGCTCCAACCTATGATCGAGCACAATCACACAGTCCGAGACATATTCTTCCAGGCCTTGGCGTGTCAAAGTCTGGTCGCCCTTTTCGCCCGTTATTATGGCAGTGACCCCCTTGTCTTTCAGCCACCGAAACAGACGTCGCAACTCAGATCTTACAACAGCTTCGTTTGACAATGCACTGAAGAGCGACTCGATCGTATCCATGACCACTCGCCTGGCACCAATGGAATCAATGGCAAGGCCCAGCCTGACAAACAGGCCCTCCAGATTGTATTCGCCTGTCTCTTCTATGTCGGATCGCTCTATGTGAACGTGATCGATCACCATTTTCTTCCGGGCCACCATCCCCTTCAAGTCGAAACCCAAGGATGCCGAGTTTTTCACCAGTTCCTCAGGTGTCTCTTCGAAGGCGACAAACACACCCGGCTCTTTGAACTGTTCAGCGCCATGTACCAGAAATTCCATGGAAAGTAATGTCTTGCCAGAGCCTGGTCCGCCGCACACCAGGGTGGGGCGCCCCCTGGGCAGCCCGCCATTCGTAATCTCGTCCAGTCCCTGGATTCCGGTCAGGCACTTTTCCAGCACATCAAGGGGTGGTTTGGCTCTCTTTCCGCTCATCTTTTTCTCCTTGCCTGGTTTTGCAGAAATCTCATTGGGTTGTCAGGTCGCAATAATATCCCCATATAACACTACAGCGACACTTCGCTAATAACCATGTGTAATTCGATCTGCAATATTCCCTTGAATCCTTTGACAGCGTCATTCCGGCCCTGGACTCAAGTGGAGGGTAAGCCCCGGTGGAAATGCCACTGTTCTCGCCCCTCCTCGGGATCGCGGATGCGCGATTCCTGCCTCCGGATGGAGACAGGCTTTGGGGGTATCGCAGGGGTAAGGGGCACAAAGTGTCACTGCATATAATAACAATAGTTCAAAAAAAAGCAAGTGGTTGGCTTTTTGAAAGAGGATAGAAAGAGGCTTGGGGATCTGTTGGAACCCCGTCCAAACCAGGCCCCGGCGGGATGGAAAGAGATTCCTGAGGCACCAAACCTCTGAATAGGGCTAAATTGTCACGAAAAAGCTAAACTTTGAGGATTTTCATCCAATCATCGACCTGGATGCCCGGGGTCTCGATCCCCTTTTCCTCGTACCACCTTTCCACCACAGACCCGGCTGCCCACACCTCTCTTCCTTGGAGGGATCGCTCCAGCCACTCGACTCCCTTCTCGGGGAAGCAGAAAAAATCCCCCGAGAAATAGACCTTCTGGAATTTCCCCTCCTTGACCACGAGATCTGCCCGGATCAACCCTCCCCGTGCCTTGTGCACCCTTTGGAGGACCTGTGCCCCGGCGCTGATCTTGACTTCCCTGCCTCCTGCCCCCTTTCTCCTGGTCTGGTAGAGCCATGGGTCGTTGTTCATCTCCTCTTCCAGGCTGTCCATTTTTTCCTGAAGCACCCTGTCTTTCGCCGCAGGCTCCATGGGCCCTGCCACCCTTGCGAACTCATCCGCCATGATTTTGTTCAGGGTAGATTCGTCCCACTTCGATGCCTCTTCAGGTCCAAGCTCCCTCCTGATGGTGCTGAGGTTTTCCCTGAGAGTCTTGTGGACCTTGTCGCGGAACTTCTCGTCAGGGACCCTTAAGACCCGGCTCATCATGTCGTAGTTGAAATCAACGATGAGGTTGCCCACGAAGACGATGCAATCCCCGATCTCCGCAGCGCCCGTACCGGATATCTTCCGGTTTCCCGCGACCACATCATTGACGGGCTTGTATTCCGCCTGGATTCCTATGTGGCGATAGGTGTTGATCACCGGTTGGAGGAATTTCTTGTAGAAGGCCTCTTTGCTTCTGGGAACAATGGGGTTTTTTCTTTTGAGAATCAGTTGGAAAAAGAGTTGGTCACCGTCCAGGTATACCGCACCTCCCCCGACCTCCCTCCGAAAGACGGGGATACCCCTGTCCCGGCAAAACTCCATGTCCACCTCCTGTTCCGCGTCCTGGTGGAACCCTATGCATACATAAGGGGTTTCAGGAGATACCAGGCTCAGGGCCTCCCTGCCCGACCTGGCCAGGGCATGGTAAATGGTCTGTGTTTCGTGCCAGGGTATTTTGCCCAGGTTGTAGAGTTTCATGATCAGATCTCCTTAACAGGGTGTTGCCGTCTCTCCACCGACGCGGTCGGCTCGCTCCATATCCCAGGAGAGGTACAAAGTTCGAAGATCCGACACCGCCGGTCTTCGGTCGCCGGTCTACGGTCCTCCGTCCGCGGTCGTCGGTCATCCCCGCCGAATGACTCGACAGGCCATGCCAATACCTCTACCTTCGAAGTGCCCTCAGGACCAGCTGGGTAATATCCATGACCTCCAGGGGGACCTTGTTCCGCTTCACATAGGTGGTCATGGTCCTCACGCATTGCTGGCAAGACGTGACGACAGCCTGAGCACCCGTTTCCAATACCTCCTGGATCTTCCTCTTGGAAATCTCTGTGGAGAGTTTTGGGTCGATCATTTCGAGGTTGCCTCCTCCTCCGCAACACCGGGTGTTTTCCCTGTTCCTGGCAAGCTCCACAAGCCTTACCCCGGGTATTGCCCGGATAACCTTTCTGGGGTCCTCAAAGACCCTGGCTCCACGGCCAAGGTCACAGGGGTCATGGTAGGTGACTTTCAAAGGCAGCGTTTTGAGGGCGATAAATTTCCCCCTGATCAACTCAAATAGAAACTGGGTGGCATGGGTCAGTTGAAATTCACGGGGGTAGTACTCCCGCCACATCTGGTAACAGGTAGGACAGGCAAAGACAATCCGACGGCTCCCTTTTCGCCTTACGGCCTCCATGTTATGTCCTATGAACTCCCTGGCCGTCTCCTTCAAACCGGCGCCCAACAAAGGGAAACCGCAACACCATTCCTCTTCGCCCAGGAGGGTGAAATCGATTCCTCCCGTATCCATGATTTCCGCAAGGGCCATGGGAATCTTCTGGGCCATGGGGAAATAGGCGGCCACGCACCCGGTGAAGTAGGTGATTTGGGCCTTATCCTTGATGAGTTCCTTCCTGGGCCTGTACCGCATGTCCTCTGTCCATTCGGCTCGTTCTTCGTTGTCCTCGGCAAAGACGTTGCGGCTCCCCTGGAGGTTGTCTCGAATCATCTCTATCTTTCCCGGATAGGCCTCGGAATGGACCATGTCTTGCCGGAGCGAGATCCAGAGGTTTTTTAGGCGAATGCCCACGGGACAGATTTCCTCGCAGTTGCCGCAGAGGGTGCACCTGAATACGGTTTCAGAAAAGGGTTTCAGTTCACCCCCGGTAGGCCCCCTTCTCCCCAGGATCTTGCCTGCCAGGCTTCCTCTCTTCTTGACCACCTCCCTCAGGCCCTTGATTCTGTACACCCCCGACAACTCGCCCCTGCCCGAGGCGGTTACGGCAGGGCATACCTCGGCGCACAGCTGGCACCCGGTACAGGCCCCCAGCTCTAAAAGTTGCCTCACGCTGTAGTCTCTATTGGCCATGCAGTCCTTGGTCTCCAGTTCTTATTTCTCCGCCTCTTTGGAATACTTTTCTATGTCTGCCAGGATCCATTTCTCAATGGCCTCTGCTCCACGGATCAGGCTGGCCAGTTCTCCCTTGTCATCAGGCCGGATCTTGAACATCCACCCTTCGCCGTAGCAATCCTCGTTAATAAGTGTAGGGTCTATTTCCAGTTCTTCGTTGATCTCCACCAGTTCCCCGTTGACCGGGGCGTAGATCTTCCCCAGCCATTTGCCTGATTCCATCTTCGCGAAGGATTTTCCCGCCTTCAGGTTCTTTCCTTCAGGCGGCAATTGCACATAGACAATTTCACCAGCCATCTTTTGGCCAAAGTCGTCCAAGCCCATCACGAGCAGGTCCCCCTCCTCCTTGACCCAAAAGTGGTGTTCCTCGTAGTAGAGATCCTCTGGCATGTTATAACCTTGGATTTCCATCCCTCTCTCCCTCCTTTCGTTTTTCAGCCAGGTTTGACACGCTCGTAAAAAGTCGCCCACTCGTCATGCCGGACTTGATCCGGCATCCAGAACCATTTGAAAAAACTGGATTCCCGCCTTCGCGGGAATGACGCCGAGGGACATTTTGTGACTTTTTACGAGTCCATCAAGTTTGAACATGATGACATAATCTTGGACACTCTGTCATTCCGGGCTTGACCCGGAATCCAGGTCTCTTCTGGATTCCTTGTCCCTGCTATTGCAGGGACAAGTTTCGCAGGAATAACGAAATCCATGCTACCTAAGACGCAATGCATGGAATTTCGTTTTTGTGTAACACCTAAGCCTTTTGAAATGCCTCCTCAGATAGGGAGAACGGGTGATGATGCCTTTTCTGGAGTGACTGGCGGGAGGGCGCCGTCTTTTCGCGACTTGTCAGTGGGGGAAACCCCTGGCC
>JAFDHB010000124.1:0-10529 GCA_019308985.1 Deltaproteobacteria bacterium
TTTATCCCGGTGTATTTTTCCAGGAGCAGCGTATGCAAGTGATCAATGGAGCCGATACCGGCGAGAGAGGCCTTGAGGGGCCTCTTCCTGCCCTCTTTGACCAGGTCTGCAAATGTCTTAAAGGGGGAGTTCGCCTTGACACCAACATCCATGGGGCCTTCAAACCATCCGTATATGGGCTCAAAATTTTCTAGGTGACTGTCATTTCCATGAAACTCCTGGGCAAGTATTCCATGTTGCAAGGGCATGCATATGAGGGTGTAACCATCAGGTTTTGCCCGGGCAGCGGCTGAAGCTCCGATCGTTGTTGCCCCGCCAGGCATGCTCTTCACTACTACGGGAACTCCCAAATACTTTTGCACATACGGGGTGAGGTTCCTCAGCTCTATATCGGTCCCCCCTCCTGGTCTCAAGGGGTTGATAATCGTGACTGGGCCGGCAGGGAACTTTTTTTCACTCGCCCCTGCCCCCTGGGGTAAAAGTAAAATTATTACCAGCAGGATGACCGGTATGAGTCCCAATTCTTGAAATCTTAGTTTCTTGCTCCTTTCCGCCATTTTCTCCTCCTTTCGTTGAAGTGTTGTTAATCACGAGAATAAGCTCTCATGCCCATCAAAAGCGCCAAACTAATCTGGCTCAAAAATCACGTCCACTACGTAACATTTTCCTTCCTCTGCTGCCTCAAGACCACGTTTCAGGGCAGAGGGAAGGGCATCTGCGTGAGTTACCGGCCCTTGGGCATCAAGACCTTGAGCGCGAGCAATTCCCGCTATGTCAACCGGCGGATCACTGATGCGCTGTCCTATCCCCCTGTTTTCAACGGGGCGGTCCCTCTTTTGGGCTGTTTTTAACTGATGAATCTCACAGTTATGGTATGAGCGATTGTTTGCAACGATTATCAATAGGGGGATACGGTAATGGGCCGCCGTCCACAGGGCATTGACTCCCATCAAATAGTCGCCGTCACCAAGTATTGCAACAGGGACACGTCCCGAATTTTTCAGCGCCATGGCCGCACCCACCGCTATACCCGGCCCTGAACCTACCCCTCCTCCACCATCTTTCCCAAGGTAATCAAAAGGGCCGGTGTAGTCGTAAATACCCTCGGGCCAGCGAAGCGGTAAGCCTGTAAGGCATATCTGGTGCTCATTTTTGAACTGTTTCAGGCAGGATGCAATGTCTCGGAGACGGATTTCACCAGAAGTGCAAATACCTGTCTCGACGATGGTTTTCTTTGGCTTAAACCAGCCCTTCGAATTTCTCCCCGGCGTTTTGTTGTCATTGGTACCTGCTATTATCTCCAATAGAGACTTAACAAGGATATCCGGATCGGAAAGCAGAAGGATATCCAGCGGAGGAAGTCCGAAGTAATCCATACTCCAACCTCTGTGATTGTAAGTGTCTAGGGAGCAATGGATCACCTTTGCCTTAACGGGGTCGTCCCCCCATGCCTGCTTCAGGGTGCCGGCTAGGTCCATCCAGTCCAGGCTCAGTATGGCGTCGGCCTCACGGATCAACCTGGCCGCTTCCTTGGAGATAAAGATTCCTGGGTCGACCGGGTGCAGGGGATGGTTGGTGGGGAATGAAGCAGCAGTCTTGACGTCGGTCAATACGCTGGCCCCAAGGGTTTCGGCAAGTTCTACGCGTCTGTTCCAGTCTTCCTTGTCACGGCTTACCCTGCCTGCAAGTATTAGGGGCTTGCTGGCCTTTAAAAGCGAGTCGGCTGCTGCTCTGACCTCCTTCGGGGATGGCCAAACGGGCCCGGGTGGCATAAAACGATTAATATCCGGTATGGGAACAGGGTGCCCAAGTCTTGATTCCTGAAGGGCCACATCGAGGCAAACATACACGGGCCCTTTCGGTGGTGTCTGGGCTATCAGGGAAGCCCTGAGGAGGGATTCCAAGGCCGCCGAAACAGAGCCTGGCTGGTCGTCCCATTTGGTGAAATACCGAACCAGTGCCCCTTGATCCTGGGAGGTGTGGATCCAGTCAATCCAGGGTCTCCGAATAGTTGCATCAATCGGGCCTGTCGCACCGATTATAATAACGGGTGCCCTGTTGCACCAGGCACAGTAGATGGCCATGCTCGCGTGCATCAATCCCACGTTACTGTGGAGAATGACGCCCATGGGTCTGCCGGTGACCTTTGAATAGCCATGGGCAATGGCAACGGCATGTTCCTCGTGAAGGCAAAGAATTATTTGGGGGTCTTTGTTTCCGAGGTAGTTTACAATGCTATCGTGAAGTCCCCTGTAGCTCGCCCCAGGGTTCAGGGCAACATATTCTAATCCCAGCCTTCTCAGAAGTTCGGCCATCGCATCGCTGCCCCATTCCATAGGGGCAGTCTCTTGTGTTCGTGTTTGCGCTTCTTTCATCATCTTTATCCTGATAGTTGGGTTAAGACCCTTTTCGGTCTCTTGCTATGCATTTTTCTTTAGTTCGGGTTTTGCTTTTCTATTTTGAACCGTTTCTTCCAGCGTCTCAACTTCGAGCTTCTTATGCATCTTGTGAACCATCAGGACATGCCTTTTCATTTCTTCAAAGGCTATTTTCCGGTCCCTTTGTTTTAGTGCCTCTATTATTTTCCTGTGCTGGCTCACAATTTTGGCCATGGTCTTTTCGTCCAATTTGAACCTGTTCATTCGAAATGCGTGTATTTCCATTAGGATCTGCATTATGATAATGAAGACCTGGTTGCCTGTTATTTCCGCAATAAAACTGTGGAACCGGGGATTTCTGTCATATTGGATGACGGGGTTACGGGAATTGAATGCCTTTTCCTGTGCCCTGGTTATGTCCTCCAGTATTTCAATATCCTTTTTCGTAGCCCTTGAAGCAGCCTCAGCCGTCACCCCAGGCTCGATCAGTAGACGAGCCTGGAGAACTTCTTCAAGGCTGACCTCCCTGAGGCGCAACATATCCCTCAGATGGCTTACGGTAGGTTTGGAGTCGCCTTTCTTAATAACAAAGGCGCCGCCTTGGGCACCCTTTTTGATCACCACGAACCCGGACCTCTCAAGGGAACGGATGGCTTCCCGAACGCTCGATCGACTGGAGCCGAACATGACAGCCAATTCCCTTTCCGGGGGCAGTTTGTCTCCGGGCATGTAATGACGTTTGATGATTGCCTCTTTGATCTGCCTTTCTATGGTCTCGGATACCCTTTCCTGTTGAACAGGCGTGAATATACCGGACGTGTTCGACTCGTCAAGCATAGGGCCTCCATATCGGGGATTCAAGATAACCAATTAGGACGACAAAGTCAGATCCAAAGGAATAAACAAGGAACTCGTTCAGCCCATGGTCGCGGGAAAAAGGCTGCTTCGAAGGCCGGGAAGGCACTCATTCCCGCAAGAGCAAACTCCGCTTGCGATTCCTAAAGTGGGACCAACGCATTCGATGCAGTTATTCCGGCCCGGGAGATCGCTATCCACCGAGTTGACTCGCATCTTATACGGTCTAAAGCCAACCCCTCTGGCCATAAGTGATCATTCAAAATTTTGTCAAGGGAAGAAATCCAACCGAGTAATTGGGCAGTAGAATCAATTATTGAATGTTTAGCCCATTAACCCAAAGAAAACTTTTTGTCAACAATAATCTTTCACGCAAGCGAAGAAAGTATGGGCTGTTTGAATGGTGCCCTGGTTGTCAATCCAACACCTGTGTGCTATAAGGAGTTGTATGGTTTGAACCTCCACATAAAGTAGGGAAGATGGGCTTGCAAATGGATCCGGATCCCGTGTCTCTAACACGAAAATTGATATCATTCAATACAATGAATCCACCTGGCTTTGAGCGGGATTGTGCCGAGTTCTTGGGAGAGCTGCTGGAAGGGGGTGGATATGAAGTTTCATACTATGAATTCGAAGAGGGGCGAACGAGCCTGGTTGCCCGCAGGGAAGGCACGGGTGATAAGCCTCCTATTTGCTTTTCAGGACATTTGGATACCGTTCCCCTCGGGGCCGCAGAGTGGGGGGTTGATCCTTTTGCCGGTGAGATAGTGGAAGGACGCCTGTACGGCAGGGGATCCTCTGACATGAAAGGGGGTGTCGCCGCGATCGTCAGCGCTGCCCTAACCCTGCCGCGAAAAGATAAGGGCCGAGCAGGAGTGACCTTGGTCTTGACGGCAGGGGAAGAAAAGGGCTGTGAAGGGGCCTCTTACATGGCAGGGCTTAGAAATGCTCTGGGGGAAGCTGGTGCCCTCATAGTCGGAGAACCTACCTCCAACTATCCCGTGATAGGGCATAAGGGAGTAATCGGAATAGAGATGGAAACAATGGGAATTGCGGCCCATGGCTCTATGCCGGAACAAGGTGATAATGCGATCTACAAGGCGGCGGAAGCAGTCTTAAAGCTCCGGGACTACCGCTTTGATATTCCTCCTGACCCCTTGCTTGGTTCACCGACCATAAACGTGGGGACAATCAGGGGGGGGATCAACATAAACTCAGTGCCTGACAGGGCAGTTGCAGGGATTGATATCAGGACCATACCCGGCCAAGGGAACGGCAAGATCCTTGAGGGCTTGCAGGCTTACCTGGGCCGGGAGGCCAAATTGAAGTGTTTGCTCAAGGCACAGAGTATTTTCAGCGACCCTGAGGACGAGTGGGTGCAAGAAGTGTTCAGTATTTGCGGGTCTTTCTTGAATGAAGAGATCGAGCCGAGAGGTGTAAGCTATTTCACGGACGCCTCCGTGCTCAAGCCAGCCCTGGGAGATCCGCCCACGGTAATCCTCGGACCGGGTGAGCCATCCATGGCACACAAGTCGGACGAATTCTGTTATGTGGAGAGTATAAGGCGTGCCGCGGAGATGTATCTTGAAATTGCGAGGAATTGGTGCTCTCTTTGATGAGTTGTAATACAAGGGAATTGTTACAAATTGAGCCAGTGAATGGGTTCGTACTGAAATTGGAGAGTGGGGATTATGGAAGATCAGGTGGAAAGCAAGGTATTCATGTGCATGCAGTGTGGGATGTGCACGGGGAGTTGTCCTGTCTCCGGCAGGGACAAGCTAAACATACGTAAACTGGTGAGAAGAAAACAACTACAACAGAGCATAAAGGAGTTTGACGTCTGGTTCTGTACCTCCTGCGGTGAGTGCTTGCTCAGGTGCCCGAGGGACGTGAAGCCCTTGGAGGTCATTATCAGTGAGAGGTCGGCCTTTGTGGAAGAGGGGAAGATACCCCTATCAATCCAGAAGGCCCTTGAAAATACTTTTGTGCAGAAGAACCCCTGGGGCAGGCCCCAGTCAAAACGCTCCGCGTGGACAGAGGAACTTGACTTTGAGATTCCACATGTAAAAGAGACCGAATCCAAGAGGTTACTTTTTACATGCTGTATCCAGGCCTATGATCCACGCTGCATGACGATACCCGTGAACGTAGCCAGGATACTCCACAGGGCAGGGGTGGAGTTCGGCATCCTGGGAGCAGAAGAGGCTTGCTGCGGCAATGAGATCCGCAGGATGGGAGAGGTCGGGCTGTTCGAGGAGTTGAAGGAAGAAAATGTTGCCAGACTGAAAGAATACGGTGTCAAAGAGGTCATTACATTGTCCCCCCATTGTCTCACAGCAATGAAAAATGAATACAATGAAGCAGGAATAGCTGTGGTGCATTACACGGAAGTACTGGCGGACCTCCTTGAAAAGGGTGACATAACTCTTCCTGCCTCCTACAGGAAAAAGGTCATTTACCATGATCCGTGTTTTCTCGGCAAACAAAACAAGGTGTTTGATGCGCCAAGGAGGATACTGGATGCAATAGAGGACCTGGAGCTGTTGGAGTTTACGAGGAGCAGGGAGAACTCCCTGTGCTGTGAAGGTGGAGGGGGGCGGATGTTCTACGATGCTGAAGATACCCAGGAAAGGAATAGTGACAAGAGGGTCCAAGAAGCAATCGATAAGGGAGCGGATGTCCTTGCAACCAGTTGCCCGTTCTGTGTCATGACCTTGGAGGATCCGGCTTCGGAGAAAGGCATCCCGGTCAAGGAGATCTCGGAGATAGTGGCAGAGGTGGTCTGGGGGGCACAAGACCCTTGATCAAGGTTCAGAGGGAAGTGGATAGGTTCTTGGCGTAACCCAGGTTGTCTCCACCGAACTCGGAAGCGGCTGGGCATCCTGGGGACCGAAACACAAACCTATATACTATACGGGAGGATGAGCGATGAGCAGGTCTAGGTTGTTTGTCTTTGGTATTATGGTTTGTTCTTGTGTGGCAGGGCTTCTGGGCCCTGACGGGGCAATGGCGGAAAAGAGGCAGATCTTGATAGCCGGGGGGAGAACAACATCGCCCATGTATGCCTTTGCTCAAGCACTGGCCAAGTTCATAAACGAGAGGTCGACCTGGCTCCGTGCTGAGACCGTCTCCACTGCCGGTCTTACGGGAGATGCGGATATAATAAAGTAAAAACCAAAACAGTACATTGGTGTAAGCTCTTTTTCCCATGTACACTACCGGCCGGGACATGAATGGGCTAAGAAAAGGGGCTTCTATACCGGAGAAAGATTCATCGCTAACGGCACACCCAACACGCAACTTTTCGTCACCTATGATAAGAACATCAAGAGCGTCCGGGACCTTGCCGGTAAGACAGTCGACGTGGGCCGCAAGGGTTCTGCCAACACGCCCGATCATAAGGCGATCCTTGAAGCATACGGAGTGCTTGGCAAGGTAAAGCTGGTGTATACCGGCTATGGGGGAGGGGCTGCCAAGCTGAAGGACGGGCTTGTTGATGCGACAATGCTGCTTATCGACCACATATACCCGGACAAGTTTCGCAAAGGCTCCTTCGTTGAGAAATTGGGAACTAGGGGCGCTGTCTATTACATCGGTTTTGACCGTGACATACTCTTGGCCTTGCGGGAAAAGGAGTTTGCCATTATACCCGTGAGAGTGCCTGCCGGGGCCCTTGACCCCAAGGCACAACCCAATGCGATCTGGGCGTACGACGATCCCTCATTCTTCATGGGGGATGAACGAATGGATCCGGATGTGGTGTATGAGGTAACCAGGATTATCTGGGAAACACCCGCCTCGGAGTGGGCAAAGTGGCACCCGACAGGGGCGCACATGACCAAAGAGTTCAAGCCCGCCATGCCTTCCCTGAAACTGTATGAGGCTCACCCGGGGGCAAAGAAATTCTATGATGAGCGGGGGATTGCCTTGAAAGATATGGCCGAGCTGCTTAAGTGATTTGTTTTGCCTGCCGTGCAAAATCTCTTGCGAAGTGAGTTTTCTTGATGCTGGGATTCGAAAGGGTCATCGCGGTCGTCATGTCAGTATTGGCCATCGCGATGGCCATTTACCAACTCCTTTACACCCAGTTCCTGGTCCAAAGCCCTGATGCCCATATCATCACCCACCTAGATTTTGCTCTCGTAGTGGTTTTCTTGTCTTTGATACTGAAAGAGAAGGGCCGCAAAGGGCGGATATTGATCTCCGTCCTGCTCTTTCTGTCACTGGCCGTCACCGTGTACCTGATGGTCGAGCTCAATAAAATATTAGAATACCGTACGTCTATCCCGGCCACCTCCGACTTGATCGCAGGAACTTTGATCATACTTGTGCTGCTCATAGGGAATCGGCTTGTTTTCGGCAAGACCTTCACCATCGTAAGCCTCGTTGCAATCACCTATCTGGGTTTTGGTCGCTATCTGCCGGCTCCCTTTACGGTACCGCCCATATCCTATCAAAGATTGCTCATGTGGCTAAGCGTAGAGCTTGGAAGCGGCAAAGGGGTGTATGGTAACATCCTTGATCTATCCGCCACTTACTTGTTCTTGTTTATCTTCTTCGGCGGGGTGCTCCACACCTTTGGAGGGACGGACTTCATAATAGGGCTTGGTCGCTGGATCGGCTCCAGGCTTTGGGGCGGGCCTGCAATGGTAGCCCTGTTCGGAAGTGCGTTTCTCGGAACCGTTACCGGCAGTACGGTGGCGAATATAACTATTACGGGCAGTTTTACCATACCCATGATGAAAAAAAGCGGATATTCTCCTGAGCAGGCCGGCGCAATAGAAACCGTAGTCTCCAACGGAGGCCAGATAACGCCCCCCATAATGGGGGCCACGGCATTTCTCATGGCCGGCTTTGCCGGTATCCCGTATCTGGATATAGTCAAGGCCTCTATCATTCCGGCGCTCTTGTACAGGCTGTGCGTGTTCATCTACATTACCCTCAGGGCAAGAAAGATGAGGATCAGGGCAGGAGTAGACACAGTTCCAGGAAGAGATCTGTTATTACAATCACCCGTATTTATATTGCCCTTGGGTGTCTTGATTTTTTTCATGGTTAAGGGCTTCACTTTGCCTTACGTGGGGTTTTGGAGTATCGTGACCGTAATCATCTCCGGGCTTGTGGTTAACATCTTGCGAAAAGACAAGCCATTTGCCTTACGGGAAATTTTTCAAAATCTGGTGGGCAGTGTTCGTTCCGCATGCGGCATAGCAATGATCTGCGGACTATTGGGGGTCGTCGTCTCGGCAATAGTATCCAGTGGGCTGGCTGTGAAGCTCTCCCTTGCCATTGAGGATCTGAGCCGCGGTATTCTACCCTTGGCCCTGATCATTACCATGATAAGCTCGATGGTCCTGGGGATAGGGGTCCCCACACCTGCCGCCTATATGCTGGTGGCGGTCGGGGCTGTTCCCAGTTTGCTTAATATGGGAGTCCCTGTCCTGGCCGCTCATCTGTTTTGTTTTGTCTCTGCAATATCGTCCCATATTACCCCGCCTATCGCAATAGGGGCTCTGGTTGCGTCTCAAATAGCCGGGGCAAACTATTGGAAGACGGCCTGTGAGGCGGTAAAGGCGGCTTTTGCCAAGTATCTCCTGCCGTTCTTCTTTGTTTACGCTCCGGTGGTGCTATTACGCCCTGATCGCAACCTCACCGATTCTTTCATGCAGCTAGTGGGAATATTGATGTTGATCTTTTCCTTACAGGTAGGGGTTTCACAGCACTTGCTCAGGAAGCTCAAAATAGATGAGACGGTGGCCTTCCTTGTCGGCTCCCTTGTTTTCATATTCTCGGTCTTTGCCGGGGGAAAGGTCGCCTTCCTGATAGGGGTTATTTTCATGCTTTTCGGCACCGGGAGACAGCTCATGCACCGGGCTTCAGATCATGGGAACCACACACTCCCCAGGCCCATGCCTCCTTGAGTCGCTTTCGGGCAAGAATATCGTCGTGATTGAGATCTTCCGTCCCTTATCCTGTAAGATCCCAAGAAAAACCCTCCGATGAGCACCCAGCAAGAGATGACCCCAAGAGCTCAAGGGGGACAAGGGGATATTTTCCCTTTGCTGGGCTTGATTCCCCTGCCAATAGTGATATATTTTCTTATGTGTTCGGGATAAGTTCACCACAATATTGACTCAGGGCCTTACAAGGAGCATCTCAACCTAACTTGGGCGTACGAGGGGCAGGGAGAAGGTCGTTCGTCCCAAACCCGATTGAAAGCGGGCGGTAGAAGTCGGCGGCTTAACATGTCGAAACCGGACAGAAAGGTAATAGAGCGGGCCAAAGAACTGAGGGATCAGATCAATTATCACAATTACAGGTATTATGTGTTAGATGATCCTGTAATTTCCGACGCGGAGTATGATCGACTCTTCGATGAGCTGGTGGCCCTTGAGAAGGCTTATCCCGAGCTTGTCAGCGAGGAATCGCCTACACAACGCGTCGGTGCCGCCCCCCTTGAGGCCTTCGAGACGGTAAGGCACAGCCTGCCCATGTTGAGCCTCAACAAGGTTGTTTCAGAGGCGGAATTCCTTGATTTCCACCGTAGGGTCCTGGAGTTGACAGGGGCCAAAGAAAAGGAGATCAAATACACGGTAGAACCCAAATTCGACGGGCTTGCGGTTGAGTTGGTGTATGTTAATGGAGTTTTTGTGCAGGGCTCTACAAGGGGCGACGGAATAGTGGGTGAGGACGTGACCTTGAACTTGCGGACCGTGAAATCCATCCCCTTAAGGCTCCTCGGGAAAAGCGCCCTTCCTCTAATAGAGGTCAGGGGTGAGATTATCATGAACAAAAAGGACTTCGAGAGACTGAACAGGGCGAGAGAGGAGGCCGGGGAACCGTTATTTGCAAACCCGAGGAATGCTGCCGCAGGTTCTGTCAGGCAGTTAGACCCAAGGATTACCCATTCAAGGCCCCTGGACATGTATGCATATGGAATAGGGGGAATTGAGGGGAAATCGCTCACGAATCACTGGGATACCCTGATGTTCTTGAAGGAGATCGGGTTCAAGGTAAGCCACTACGTTGGCCTGTGCCGGTCCGTGGCCGAGGTCAGGACGTATTACGAGAAGATCCTAGGTCTTAGGCGTGAGTTGCCCTATGAGATCGACGGTATTGTAGTAAAGGTCAATGATTTTGCTCTCCAGGAAATGATGGGTGAGCTGTCAAGGAGTCCCCGGTGGGCCGTTGCCTGGAAATTCCCGGCCGAGGAAGAATTTACCAAGGTGAAGGACATCATAGTCAGCGTGGGAAGGACGGGAGCCTTGACACCGGTGGCCATCCTAGAACCCGTCA
>JAFDHB010000124.1:10563-13183 GCA_019308985.1 Deltaproteobacteria bacterium
CAGGGTAGGGGGGGTGGAAGTAAGCCGGGCATCTCTGCATAACGAGGATGAGATTAGGAAAAAGGATGTGAGAATTGGGGATACCGTGGTTGTGAGAAGGGCGGGTGACGTGATCCCCGAAGTAGTGGAGGTGGTCTTTTCAAAGAGGAAGGGCGGCGAGAAAGTATTTACCATGCCTGACAGGTGCCCTGTATGCGGTTCAAAGGCCGTAAGGCCCGAAGGTGAAGCCATCAGGAGATGTATGAATATCTCATGCCCTGCACAGATCAAGGAGAATCTGGCCCACTTTGTTTCCAAGGGTGCAATGGACATCGATGGGCTGGGGCCCAAACTCCTGGATCAGATGGTGGAAAAGAGCCTTATAAGAGATCCGGCTGATCTCTATTTCCTGAGAAAAGAAGATCTCATTAAGATGGATAGGATGGGAGACAAGCTTGCAGAAAACATCCTTAAGGCCATCGACAATAGCAGGAGGCCGGGCCTGGCCAACTTGATATACGCCCTGGGGATCAGAAATGTCGGGCAACACCTGGCCGTGGTTCTCGCCAGGCATTTTGGTTCAATCGAGGACCTGGCAAAGCAGGATATGGAAGACCTCAAACAGGTAGACGAAATAGGCCCAATCGTAGCAGAGAGCATCTACGATTTTTTCCGCAACCCGGTAAACGTGAAGGTCCTTGAAAAGCTGAAAAGGGGAGGGGTAGTGTTTCCCGTTGAAGAGGCTCAAGCCAAGAAGGAGATGCCCCTGTCAGGCAAGACATTTGTCCTGACCGGCGCACTGGATACCATGACCAGGGACGAGGCTCGACGGATGATAGAGGCCATGGGGGGAAGGGTCTCATCCTCTGTGAGTATGAAGACGGATTTCGTGGTTGTAGGCAGAGATCCGGGTTCCAAGTACCAAAAGGCGAGGAGCCTGGGGATCAAGACCATGGATGAAGCGGAGTTCAGGAAGATGGTAGGCTTGTGATCAATTCAGCGGAAGATATGAAGGCCTTTGAAGAAACAGCGGAGCAGACAGGGGAGTTGTCATAGGGGAAAAATACCGAGCCAAGACAAGGCCCCTATTCTGGTGGAGATATGGACCCAAAGTACAGTAATACATTGCAACATGCCGCCTCGGACGGCGCTCATGGTGATCGGTTGTGGAATTTCCTCCTTGCGACTGGTGCTGTGAGGGGCGTTATTGTGAACGGCACACGGACGATCCAGGAGATGCGTTCCAGCCATGGATTGGGGATCCTTGAGACCATGGTCCTGGGACGTGCCTATCTTGGAGTGACACTGATGGCGGGGGACTTGAAGGGAAGGGATAGGATGGTCATGAGGATCGATTGCTCCGGGCCGATCAAGGGCTTAGTGGCGGAGGCAAACGCGTTCGGGGAGGTGAGGGGGTACTTGAAAAGGATTCCGATCCCGATGGATAAGCCCCCGGAAAACTTTGATCTGGCGCGGTTTTTTGGTAGGGGAATCATATCGGTCACCCGCTACCTTCAGGATGCCAAGCATCCGTTCACGAGCCAAGTCGAGCTCAAGTACGGAAACATTGCATTGGACCTTGCAAACTATTACCTGGAGTCAGAGCAGGTTCCCACGGCTTTCAACTTGGGGATCAAGCTTGACAGGCAGGGTGAAGTAACAGGGGCGGGAGGGCTCCTGTTGCAGACCATGCCCGATGCCAGCGAAAGCATTGCTGCTGATCTGGAAGAGAGGGTATCCCACTTGCCATCACTGGGCGTAGTGTTTACCGAGGGAGACAATCCCCGCCAGCTCGTCGAGGAGGTGTTTAAGCCCTACTCACCCCTATTCCTGGCAGAGAGGCCCGTGGAATTTCGCTGCCACTGCAATAGGGGGAGATTGAGGGTCCTGCTGACCCTTATGGACATTAACGAGTTGAAGGATATCCTGAAAACAGGCCCCTTCCCCTTGGAAATCAGGTGCCATTACTGCAATACCGTCTATAGATTCGACAGGATCGAAATCGAAAGGATCTATGGGATGCGTAATCCAGACAACTAAGGCACTAGCCAAACCCACCGATCCAATCTTGGCCGCTTGACTTGAAATGTTGGTCTCTCCCCGGACCTCATTCCTTGTCGAGAAGTGTGCCTGGAAAGATTCCCCTCTCACCGAACTTTTCATGAAGAGAATCCAGGGCCTTGTTCAAGTCTTTCCTCCGGGAATGATCTTCTCGATTGCGGAAAAGGGGGAGCTGCTTTCCGGCCGCCTGCTCTATCTGGGAAAGACCGATTCCGAGAAGCCTCACAGGCCTCTCCCCCACCTCGGTCTTCCGGAGGAGAGAGCAGGCTACGGAGTAGATTTCCCTCCCGTCGTCCGTCGGTTCTGGAATCGTTTCAGACCTGGTTATCTGGGTGAAGTCCCGGTATTTCACCTTCAGGGTGATCGTCCTTCCAGCGAGCCCATTTTTCCTGGCCCGGCGGGCAACCCTGTATGCCAGGGAAAGAAGCTCTCTTTTAGCCGCTCTTGCTTCCCTTATATCCCTTTGAACCCGGATTTCGCAAGTATGTTGGTCAAGTAATGTTTCAAGGGCGATATTTCCTTCCAAAGTTTCTTAGTTTTGTTTGTTCAACGCTTCTTGAAGTGCAAAGCAGATTGCGAA
>JAFDHB010000125.1 GCA_019308985.1 Deltaproteobacteria bacterium
TGATAACTTTGTCAAGATATTTCAAGAGCCCCGCTCCGACAGAATCATTCACCTGGCCGAGGCGGCATCATACCGAGGCGGACAAGATCAATGGGCGGTCACCTCAGTGGCAGGCTGCTTGGGTTCCTCCCGGCCCATTTCAATGCAAAAGGGTTCGCATTCATCCTTCGAGCCAAACAACTCCTCCCCCTCTTTCAGCACCAGGGCCTCCTTCAATACTTCGTCCATGTGCTCAACCAGGACAATCTCTATCTTCTTGAGCACCTTCTTGGGGATCTCTTCCAGATCCTTTCTGTTCTCCATGGGGATTATTACTTTCAGCACATCCCCCCTGTGGGCTGCCAGGATCTTCTCCTTTAACCCGCCGATGGGAAGGACCCTACCGCGGAGGGTAATTTCTCCTGTCATTGCCACGTTCCTATCCACAGGTCTCCTGGTCACAGCCGAGACGATGGAAGTTGCGAGGGCTATCCCTGCCGAGGGACCATCTTTGGGTATCGCGCCTTCGGGAACATGGATGTGTATATCAATTTTCTCGTAGAATTTGTCCGGGAGCCTCAGATGTCGTCCCCTTGACCTGACGTAGCTCAAGGCGGCCTGGGCAGACTCCTGCATGACTTCTCCCAGCTTACCTGTCAGGACAAGGTTGCCTTTCCCAGGCATTATGGCGGCCTCTGTCTGAAGCAGCTCACCACCCACATCGGTCCACGCCAGACCGGTTGCAACGCCTATCTGGTCCTCCTCCTCGGTCTTCCCGAAACGGTACTTTGGCACCCCCAGATATTTCTGGATAGACGTTGCGCTGATCTTTATTTTCGTATCCCTGCCTTTCTTGAGGATCTCTTTTGCCACCTTCCTGCAAATCGAGGATATCTCCCTTTCCAGGTTCCGGACCCCGGCCTCCTTCGTATAGTTCCTGATTATCGTGAGGATGGCCTGGTCGGAGAATGTGACATTTTCCGGCTTCAGGCCGTTCTGCTCAATCTGCTTCTTGACCAGGAACTGCTTTGCGATGTTGAGCTTTTCCAGCTCCGTGTAACCGGGCAATCGAATTATCTCCATCCGGTCCTGGAGAGGAGAGGGAATGTTATAGAGATTGTTGGCTGTCGTAATGAACAGGATCTCCGAAAGATCATAGTCCAGATCAAGGTAATGATCATTAAACGCAAAGTTCTGTTCCGGATCCAGTACCTCCAACAAGGCAGCGGACGGGTCACCACGAAAGTCGGTGCTCATCTTGTCCACTTCATCCAGGCAAAAGACCGGATTGTTGGATTTTGCCTTACGCAAATACTGGATGATCTTTCCAGGCAAGGCGCCTATGTAAGTCCGCCGGTGTCCGCGGATTTCAGCCTCGTCCCTGACGCCTCCCAAGGACAACCTGACGAAATTGCGACCCGTGGCCCTCGCAACAGATTTGGCCAGGGATGTCTTTCCCACCCCGGGTGGTCCTACGAGGCAGAGGATGGGGCCCTTGATCTTTTTCGTAAGGCTCTGTACCGCAAGGTACTCCAAGATCCTTTCCTTGGGCTTCCTCAGCCCGTAATGGTCTTCATCGAGGATTGCTTCCGCCTCGGCTATATCCATTTTCTCCTTGGTACGATCATACCAGGGCAGGGAGAGAATCCAGTCAATATAGTTACGCACAACAGTGGCTTCCGCCGACATGGGCGACATCATCTTCAATTTCCTGAATTCCTGCCAAACCTTCGCATGAGCTTCTTTGGACAACCTCTTTTTCTTGATACGCTTTTCAAGCTCGTCCAGCTCTGCCTTGAAGTCGTCCTTGGCCCCCATTTCCTTCTGGATGGCCCTCATCTGTTCGTTCAGGTAATAGTCCTTCTGGGTCTTCTCCATCTGGCGCTTGACCCTCTTCTTGAGCCGGTTCTCTAGCTTCAGGATATCTATCTCACTGCGCAGTTTTTCAAACAGTTTTTCCAGGCGCTTGTTCACATCTTCGGTCTCAAGGAGTTGCTGCTTATCCTGCACCTTCAAGGTAAGGTGGGCCGCAATGGTGTCGGCCAAGCGAGAGGGGTCCTCGATGGAGGATACTGTTGAGACAAGATCGCTTCCGATCTTTTCGTTCAGCTTGGCATATTCCTCAAAGCTCTCGATCGCCGCCCTCATGAGGGCCTTTGACTCAAGGTTCAACTGGTATTCCGGTGAAAGCTTCCTTACGTGAACCATGAAGAAGTCAGGGTGGTCCAGGTATACCTCTATCTTGGCCCTCTGTCTGCCCTCGATCAGGGCCTTGACAGTCCCGTCAGGCAGCCGGAGCAATTGGAGAACCGTGCCTAGCGTGCCAAAGGGGTAAATATCCCTTTTCGTGGGATTGTCTATCTTTGCGTCTTTTTGGGCCGAAAGAAAGATATCCTTGTCATGGGACATGGCATATTCCAAGGCCTTTATGGACTTCTCCCTCCCCACGAATAGAGGTACCACCATAGTTGGGAAAACCACCACATCCCGCAAAGGCAACAGGGGATATTGGGATTTTTCAATTCGAAATAAATCAGATGGATTTTTCTTGTTCATATTGAACATAGCTTATGCATAACCTGCCTGATTTTCATAAATTAGCAAAGGGCATTCACCCCTTGTGATAACCTCTTCACCTATCACACATTCACGTACCCCCGGCATGGAGGGTATGTCGTACATTATATCCAGCATTACGGACTCCAAGATCGCTCTCAGACCGCGGGCGCCGGACTTACGCTTTATTGCATCCTTGGCTATGGCCAGGAGGGCCTCATCCGTGAATTTGAGATCCACATCCTCGAATTCGAACAGCTTCTTGTATTGTTTGATCAGCGCGTTCTTGGGCTCCTTGAGGATTCTCACCAGGGCCTCCAGGCTGAGATGGTTCAAAGATGCAATGATTGGTATCCTGCCGACGAATTCGGGGATCATCCCGAACTTGATCAAATCTTCCGGCTGGACCTGCGCCATCAAGGCATCAATATCATCATCCCGTTCACTCTTGATCTCGGCCTCAAAGCCCAGTGCCTTGCTTCCCACCCGGCTCGCAATGAGTTTCTCGAGGCCGTTGAACGTTCCGCCGCATATAAACAGAATATTGGTAGTATCAACTTTCACGAAATCCTGCTGTGGATGTTTCCTGCCTCCCTTGGGGGGTATGTTGGCAACTGTGCCCTCTATGATTTTTAGAAGGGCCTGTTGTACTCCCTCTCCGGATACATCCCTTGTAATGGAAGGACTGTCCGATTTGCGGGCGATCTTATCGATCTCATCGATATAGACGATACCCTTGCTGGCTGCATCCACGTCATAGTCCGCCATCTGAACGAGATTCAAAATGATGTTTTCCACGTCCTCACCCACGTATCCCGCCTCTGTCAACGTGGTTGCGTCCGCAATGGTAAACGGAACGTTAAGTATCTTAGCCAGAGTCTGCGCGAGCAAGGTTTTGCCTGATCCCGTCGGGCCGATCAACAGGATGTTGCTCTTTTGTATCTCGACACCCTCCATATCCACCTTGGTGTTGATGCGCTTGTAGTGGTTGTGAACCGCCACGGAAAGTATCTTCTTGGCCCGCTCCTGTTCGATGACGTACTGGTCCAGTATCTCCTTGATCTCATAGGGCTTGAGGATCCTGGTACCTGAATCACCATCACTATCTTGTCCGTATTCCTCGGCAATAATCTCATTGCATAGCTGTATACACTCATCACATATGTAGACCGAAGGACCCGCAATCAGTTTTTTGACCTCATCCTGACTCTTCCCGCAAAAGGAACATAACAAGTCATCGTTTGAATCATTCTTTCTCTGCATGGATCCCTTCTCCTATTCCTTCGATACTTCCTTGATCTGCCTTTCGGTAATTACCTTATCGATTATACCATATTCCAGCGCCTGTTCACTATTCATGAAGAAGTCACGCTCCGTATCGCCTCTTATCTTCTCGATTGGCTGTCCCGTATGCTTCGCCAGAATACGGTGTACTATATCCTTGGTCTTGAGTATTTCCCTCGCCTGGATATCGATATCCGTCGCCTGGCCCTCCACACCCCCAAGTGGCTGGTGGATCATGATCCTGGAATGGGGTAATGCATAGCGCTTGCCTTTAGTACCGGCAGCCAACAGCAAGGCGGCCATGCTGGTAGACTGGCCCATGCATATGGTGGTCACGTCAGGTTTGATGTATTGCATGGTGTCGTAAATGGCCAAGCCGGCAGTAACCGAACCTCCGGGAGAGTTGATGTAAATGTTCACGTCTTTTGCCGGATCTTCAGATTCCAGGAAAAGCATCTGGGCAATGACGATGTTCGCCATGTCGTCAGTGATTTGTTCACCCAAAAAGATGATTCGCTCCTTAAGAAGCCTGGAGTAAATATCATAGGCACGCTCACCCCGGCTCGACTGCTCTATAACAATAGGTACCAGCATCTCCCCTCTTTTCCTATGGGCAGTTACTTGCCCAAAGCATCTCTACAACTGTTCACCGCAAAAAAACAGAGGCTGTCTTCTCCTCATTCCTTCGTGATCTTGTCGGCTTCCACGGTTTTTACGATAGCACCTTCAACCAGATAATTCAAGGCCTTTTCCTCAAGAAGACGTTGTCTGAAGGAATCGACGAGGCGGTTGACCTCGTAATATCTACGCACTGTTTCAACCTCCTGGCCCGTCCTTCCTGCCAGGTCCCTAAAGCCCTCTGCGAGCTCTGGGTCATCTATGCTTATGTT
The DNA here is from genome assembly GCA_019308985.1 of Deltaproteobacteria bacterium. The sequence goes on from JAFDHB010000125.1 coordinate 4,710, forward strand.
GTTTTGCCTTGCTATCTCACCCAGGACCAGCAAATCCTTCACCCTTTTCTCTGATGCAGGCCTGAGTTCCTCTCTCAGCTTGTCTATGCTAAGACCAGCTTTCTCGAGGCTTGATCCGGAACGCAGCAGATTTTGCCTGAGGCTTTCAATTGCGCTTTGCGTCTCCGCTTCAACAAGGCTCTCTGGAAGTTCGAAATCGACGCTGTCGGATATCTTCTTTAGCAGTCTCCTCTTGAGGTCCCTTTCGATCCGGGTCTCTTCCCTCTTCGTGAGCTCTTCCCTGATCCTTTTCCTCAATTCCTGCACGTTACCGATTTCAGCATCAAGGCCCTTTGCGAAATCATCGTTCAACTCCGGTAGTTCCATCACCTTGATTTCCTGAAGCGTCACCTTGAAATTTACTTCCTTCCCTGCCAACCTCGAGTCATGGTAGTCGTCCTCGAACTTGACAGTAAAACTTGTCGTGCCCCCCTTTCGCAACCCCAGGAGGGCCTTTTCGAACTCCGGGTGAAAATCACCGCTTCCCACACGCAGGAGAAAATTCTCCGACTTGATCCCCTCAATCGGGGTATCACCTTCAAAACCCTCATAGGTTATCAGTGCGTAGTCATCCTCCTCCACACCCCGATCTTCCATAACACTCACCAGGGTTCCCTGGCTCCTGCGGATCTCCTCGATTTGCTTGTCAACGTCTTCGTCCGTGACAGAGCAAATTTCCTTCTCTACCTCAATGCCCATGTAGTCCTTGAGTTCAAACTGGGGCCTCACCTCCATAACGGCTGAATACTTGAAGTCCTGTCCCACCTTCAACACCTGGTTCTCCACAACAGGCATGGTTAGTGGCACGATATCAGTGTCCTCCAGGGCCTTCGGCAGGGTCTCGTTGACGAGGTCCTTTGTCACCTCCTCCTCGACTTCCCTGCCGAAATATCTTTCCAACATACTCCTGGGTGCCCTCCCGGGCCTGAACCCTTTTATCTTCGCTCTCTTACCAAGGGATCTATAAGCCTTGTCTACTTTTTCACTTACCTTTTCAGCCTCAATCTCTACGGTCAGCTTTTTCTTGACGGGACTGATCTCTTCAATGCTTGTCTTCATCCTACCCTACTTGACCTATTGGTTGATCTTGCCCTTCGTTTCCCAAATGGGAGGCGATACCTCTAGGCTAGGCTTGTATTACTAAAATTTGATGGCTTCGTAAAAAGTCCAATTTCTGCGTTGCGCTTCACCTCGTTGTGATTGCGGCGTACACTAAGTACGCCTCATCACACGAGATTCGCGCGCCTTGAACTTGAAGCTTTTTACTTTGCCATCTCAATTTTCACTTTTTACGAGCTCATCAAAATTTAAGGACCATTTTATGTTTTTCAACGATTGAAATCCAACCTAAATTTTAACGACTCATGGCAGAGATTCAAGAAATAATTTCCAGCGCACCATTCTTCTCGCCCGGGAACACCCCCCATCCGCCTGAGTCTACAGGGGCCCATCGCCGATTGTTCAGCCCCAGGCCAAGCCGCCACAATGGCAAGAGCAATTCAGAGCGATAGCTGACGATTTCAACGGCCCTGTTTTCTCTTGGCGGATCGCAAGAACGGGACACAAGAAGCAGCGATAAAATGTCAGAAAGGCGGTAGAATGGGTCTTTGGTTCAGCGAATCAGTAAACCTAACTCAATCCTTGAAGCGTTTCTTAACCACTTCGATAAACCTCTCAAGGTCCCTGTTGGAACCAAAGGCCTCCCTGTAAAGCTTCTCGCTCCATAATGTGAGGCCTAACTCAAAGATATGGTGTATTATCTTGTCGGCCTTCTCGGCCCCGTGCATCTTGACCAATTGGTAGAGCAGATCGTCAGGCAGTCTTATCGGGTAAAGAGCCGTGGGAGAATCTTCAACGGGCTTCAGATATTCCTGCACGCTCTTCAAGATTCTCAAGTTGGTGTACTTGTATTTAAATTCCTCTTCGTCCATGCCGGGTTCCTCAGTTTACTGTCCCTAAAATACCCTCAAACGGTCGGCAAGTCAATTCCAAAAGAAGGGTGCCGCCACCCAGAATTAAGTAAAAATCCGGGTCCAAAGGGCCGGGTTTTGCTCTAAGCCCAGAGGGCATGATTTGTTGTTCTCCCGTTGGCAAAACCCGAAATCCGAATCTCGAAATTCGAAACAAAATCAAATATCAAATGTCCTAATGACAAAAACAAAATCACAATCGCTACGCCTATTGTCTGGATCATTTGGATTTTGGTCATTAAGTATTGTTTCGAATTTCGGATTTCGTGCTTCGGATTTAGAGCCTTTTCATTTCTTAAGGCAGAGCCAATGATCTCTGACCTGGCCCCGAGGACCAGGTTTCCGTGTTAGAATGAAAATGTCTGAAGTTTTTGCTTTACAAAGTTGTATTTATGCTTAGATTATGCAAAAAATTATTTATGCTGGATTCTGACCCATGCCAATCTATGAATATCAGGCGGTGGATCCGAGGAAATCCTGCCCTAAGTGTCTAAATTCCTTTGAGGTTCTTCAGGGTCTTGGGGAAAAACCCCTCACCACTTGCCCCGAGTGCGCTAACAGCGTAAGAAAACTGATATCCTGGTGCCACTCCGCCATCGTGGAAACCTCTGAAGACGCTCTCCGTGTGGAAAAGAAGATCAAGGAGTACGAAGGCGAAGGCATGTGGAGTCATGCAGCAGAGCTTGCGGACAAGCATTCCGAAAAGACAAAGGACAAGAGCCTCAAATTGAGGGCACTGGACAATTACAAGAAAGCAGGGTATGATACCGACTCTCTTGCCAAGCACGCCAATCTAGAGGGTGACTAAAGGACGCTGATTAACTAGTTAAAGGAGGATCAGGCTTATGAGATTGCGAAAGGGTGGACTTTTTGTTTTCTTTTTCATGGCTGTTTTTCTTTTTGTTTGCGCTGTTTCTGGCTTTAGCTCGCCGGCCTTTGCCGGGGAGGATGACAAGGAGAAGAAGGATCTTCCCCGCCGTGCGATTGGCATGCTGCCGGAGTACACGGGAGTGATTCTCCCCGAGGGGGAGGACCTGGACCTGGACATCGAGGTATTCAACAGGGGCAGGGAAGACGAGATCATCAAGCTCTCCCTTGTCTCCGTGCCCGAGGATAAAGACCTACAGTTTTGACGTAACCGGTGTCTCTGTGGAGAGTGATGACTCAAAGATCCTCACCCTGAAGGCCGAGCCTGAGAAGGGTGTAAAGCCTGGAGATTACAAATTTGTGATCAAGGCCGAGACCGAGGATGGCGTGTTTACGGTGACCCGGGAGGTGATGGTGAGGGTGAAGCCCAAAGAAGAAGCCAAAGAGAAATCGGAAGATATCGAGATCACTACCTCCTATCCCGTGCTCCAGGGTCCCACGGATGCGGAGTTTGAGTTTTCCGTGGAGGTGGAGAACAAGACCGACAAGGACACCGTGTTCAACCTCAGCGCCAAGGCCCCTGAGAACTGGGAGGTCAATTTCAAGCCTGCTTACGAGGACAAGTTTTTCTCCAGCCTGAGGATCAAGGCAGACAGGAGCGAGACCATGGCGGTTGTGGTAAGGCCCTATCCCTTTGCAGAGCCCGGCAGGTATCCCATAAAGATCAAGGTGAGTTCTGAGAAGGCCAAGGCCGAGGCCGAGCTTACGGTGGTCCTGACCGGCACTTACAAGCTTGAGGCCGGTACTGCTACGGGGCTTTTGTCCCTGAACGCTTACCAGGGCAAGGAGGCCAACATCTCCTTTTACGTGAAGAACACGGGTTCTGCGACCCAGAACAACATCAGGTTTCTGTCCTTCAAGCCTGAGAACTGGAAGGTGGAGTTCAAGCCTGAGAAGATCGAGACCCTTGCTCCTGGGGACCTGAAGCAGGTGGAGTGCCTGATCACCCCTGCGGAGCAGGCCCTGGTGGGAGACTACTCCGTGGCCGTCAGGATCGAAGGCGAAAAGTCCAACAAGGACCTGGAGTTCAGGGTAACGGTGCGGCCTTCCACCGCATGGGGGTGGATCGGCATTGGCATTATCGTGATCGTTATCGCCGGTCTCGTTGTCCTTTTTATACGTCTGGGAAGGCGATAGCCATGGATCCGCAAAAAGTGCTTATCAAGACCACGGACCTGACCAAGAGGTATGACGGTCAGGTTGCTGTTGATCATCTTTCCTTTGAGGTGAAGGAGGGTGAGGTATTTGGTTTTCTTGGGCCCAACGGTGCGGGGAAGACCACCACCCTGCTTATGCTCCTGGGGCTGACCCGGCCTACGGAAGGCTCTGCCCTGGTGTGCGGTCTGGAGCCGATGAGAGAGGCCAGGGAGGTGAAGCGTCTGGTGGGCTACCTGCCCGAGAACGTGGGTTTTTACAATGACCTGGACGCCGTAGAGTCTCTTCGTTACGTGGCCAATCTCAACGGTATCAACGAAAGGGACGGGGTTGAGGAGAAGATCCAGGAGGTGCTGGAGATAGTGGGGCTGAGGGAAGACGCCAGAAAGAAGGTGGGGGCTTACTCCAGGGGCATGAGGCAGCGTCTTGGCATTGCCGAGGTGCTGATAAAGGACCCGAAGGTGATGTACCTGGACGAACCCACCCTGGGCCTTGACCCTGACGGTGCCTTCAAGATGATAGAGCTGATCAAGAGGCTCAACCAGGAGAGAAGGATCACCGTGCTGCTTTCCTCCCACCACCTCCAGCAGGTTCAGAAGCTCTCCCACCGGGTGGGTATCATGATCAAGGGCAAGATGGTGGCCCAGGGGTCCATAGACGCCCTGGCCAAGGAGAAGTTCGGTGTAGGGGAAAAGGAGTACACGCTGGAAGAGATCTACATGAAATACTTTCAGGAGGTCTGATCATGCAGGGCTTGATGGCTATCTTCAGAAAGGAACTATCGGACCACTTCAGCAGCTACCGCTTCGTGATACTGTTCGCCCTCATCGCCATGGTCAGCTTTATCACCAGCTATATGGCGGGAATCCACCTCAGGGAGAGCCTGGAGGGGATAACAAAGCCCAAGTTCGTCTTCCTCATGCTCTTCACCACCCCAGGGGCGCTCTTCTCCATGGTGCAGTTCGTTGCCTTCTTCGGCCCCCTCATAGGCCTGGTGCTGGGCTTTGATACCATAAACAGGGAGAGGGCCCACGGCACCCTGATAAAGCTGCTCACCCAGCCCATATACCGCGATGCGGTCATAAACGGCAAGTTCCTGGCCGGTGTGGCCACCATCACCATCATGCTCGTGGCGATCGTGCTGGTGATAACAGGCTTCGGGCTCATGCTCCTCGGGGTAGTGCCCGGCATAGAGGAGATATGGCGCCTCATCATCTACGTGATCATCAGCATCTTCTATATATCCTTCTGGCTGGGTGTGTCCATACTGTTCTCCATCTTCTTCAGGAGCATAGCCACCTCCGCGCTGGCCTCGGTGGCCTTGTGGATCTTCCTCTCCTTCTTTGTCTCCCTCGGGGCAAGCGTACTGGCCGACACCTTCATACCCGTAGATCAAAAGTCCGGGGCCTCTCAAATGGACATCATCAGGAATGCCCGGCTCAAGGAGGACATATCAATGGTATCTCCCATGGTCCTCTACTCGGATGCATCCAAGACTATCATAGACCCCATGCGCAAGACCACCAGCAGCATCATCCTCATGGGGCCCATGGAGCAGCTATCGGCCTCGCGCTTCCAAAATCCCCTCTCCCTGGGGCAGAGCATCTACGTCATATACCCACATCTACTGGCCCTTATAGCGGTCACGCTGATCTGTTTCGTCATCTCTTACACGGTATTCATGCTCCAGGAAATCAGGACCTGAGCTTTCCCCATTGTATCCTTTTCGGTTTGGTTTGCCCGGATGGAGGCCACTCTCTTTCTGAGGGCTGTGGCCTCCTCCTATGCAGGTGCGATAACATTAGCTAAAATGGTTTTTTTTGTTATTCCTTTACTCATCCTTGACTTTAGGGGTATAATATGGGCTATCATATTGATATCTTGTTTTGACATATGGAGATTGGGCAGTGGTTGACCTCATACTTAAGGGCGGCATCCTGATGTACCCCATAATATTTTGTTCAATAGTTGCCCTTGCCGTATTTCTTGAAAGAATCTGGGTATTGAGAAGGAAAAGAGTCATCCCCGAAGAATTTATCAGGAACGTTGAAGATCTCATCAGGAAACAAAAGATCTCCGAGGCCATATTTCTTTGCCAGGGAGATACTTCATCGATCGGCAAGATCTTCCTCGCCGGGCTCAAGAACGCCGGACGCGGGATGTGGCTCGTAAAAGAAGCCATTGAAGAAAGAGGAGGAAGAGAGGCCGCCATACTGGAAAAACACGTTGGCATCCTCTCCACCATAGCCAACCTGACACCCCTATTTGGTCTTCTGGGCACGGTCTCAGGCATGATAAAGACCTTCAACGTGATATCAGTCCAGGGCGTCGGCAACCCGGGGCCGCTTGCAGGCGGTATCGCAGAGGCACTCATCACGACGGCCTCGGGACTCTCCGTGGCTATTCCCACCCTTGTCTGCCATAGGGTGGTGAAGGATAAGGCAGAGTCCTTGATTTTCGAGATGGAGGAAAACTCCATAAAGCTCATAGAATTGATGGAGAACACCAACCAACAGGCAAAAGGATAGCCGTGCCGCAGGAGTGAGAGGGAATACACTATGATGAGACGGGGAAAGACTTCCAAGGGGCCACTTGGTGATGCTCTTTCCGAGGATTTGTTCATTGGGCGTGTTTCGTGCCCCTCGGGCCCGATCTTGTCTCGGAGATAACTCTGTAGCATGCGTTTTAAGAAGAAGAGAGACGAGGAACCAAGGCTGGGTATTGCACCGTTGATCGACATCGTATTCCTGCTCTTGATATTCTTTATGGTAACCTCCCACTTTGATGTCGCCTCCGGGGTACGTATCCGTTTGCCCAAGGTGACAAAGAGGATCGTAGAGAGTAGTAATAGCAAAATCATCCTTGTAATAGACAGGGAGGGTTCTATCTATCTGGAAGGGAAGAAGGTGGGCACCGGCGCTCTCAGGACAAGGCTGGAGGACCTCGTCAAGGAAAAGGGCTTTGTGCAGCTCGTCTTGCAGGCCGATAAGGATGTAAGGCATGGAAGGGTAGTAGAAGTCATGGATATTGCAAAATCCTCCGGCATCAATGCCGTTATTATCGCCGCCCAATGGAAAGGGGATCGAATCCTATAGAATCTCTTGGAGGAGAAGTCCTATTTTGAAACTCAGAAAATCCGGTTTCTTGAAGTTTACTCTCCTGTGTCTCCTTTTCCTCGGCCTGATGGTAGGCTGGCTGGGTTTTGGAGAGAGGGGCTTCATCCACCTTTATCGAATGGAAAAGGAGAGACAGACCTATCTGGCCAGGATCAACAAGCTGGAGCAGGAAAATGAGGCCCTCCTCGAAGAAATAGGTCGTCTCAGGAATGAAGACACTGATTACATAGAGTCCCTTATAAGAAAGGAGCTGGGACTGGTAAGGAAAGACGAAATCATTTATAGGTTCACCAGGCGACAGGAAGAAGGTGGCCCGGCCTATAAGACGGGAGCAGGGATAACCAGATGAACAATGACTTGCCTCCTCTGGTAGGGTACTGAGTTTCTCAGAAGGTGTCAGGGAGTTCAAGGCCTGGGACCTTGCTCTTTCCGGTGCTTGTTAACCTTTAGACAGGGAGTTTATGGAAAATGATCAACCCAGAAGACTTCTACGAGGAAATTTTGGAAAACGGCCCATCCCAGGCAACCATTTTTCTGGTTCTTTCCAGGATGAAAGAGGAAGGCCGCCCGGAGGAGGTGATCAAAAGGTGTGAGAGGGCCTTGGATGTTTATCCCAATGATATTTCCATCAGGAAACTATTGGCAGAGGCCTATTTTGAATCAGGAATGATATCAGAAGCAGAAGAAGAACTGGAAAGGGTATCGCAACAACTGGATTCATTCGCTTCTATTTACAGGCTCAAGGCCCAAGTACTCACGGAGCAAGGAAGGAATGATGAGGCGGTCAAGGCCCTGGAGCTTTACCTGAGCCACAACCCTGACGATGAAGAGGCCCTGGGCCTTTTACAGGGGCTTGCCGCTGAGGAAGAGCCGGCGACTAAAAGGGACCTGCCCCCGGAAGAAGAACCACGGGCAGACCTGGAGGAAAGGGAGGAACAACCCGATATAGCAACGCCTACGTTGGCTGAGGTATATTTCAACCAGGGACAGATCCAAGAAGCTATTAGAGTATACGAGAAGGTCCTGGAGAAGGAACCGGAGGACCAATTCTCCCACCACCGAATTGAAGAACTGAAGTCTGTGCTTGAAGGGGAACCATCGCCCCCTGAGGGGGAGCCTGCCCGGGAAGAGGCACCGGATATACACAGGAAAAGCAATGAAAGGTTGATAGCCATCCTCCAGTCCTGGCTGTCAAGCATGCGCGAGATGGCAAGGATCTATCCGAGCAGCTAGACTCAGTCCCGGTACCGAACCGAATTCCCTTTCTCAATGAATGCGGGCAAATGAACCACCCTGCCGCAAGCAGCGGGGTATCAAGAATTCAGAAGCCAGAATAAGATAACCATACAAACGGCTTCATATTAGCCTTGTACTTCTCGTATGAAACTTCATGGCTTTACTCCTACGGCAGCATTTTGACACAACTGGGTAACACAGGGGCTGTTTGAAAAACAACTGGCGAAATTCTGAGGTGGCCGGGTACGGGTGATGATGCCTTTTCCTGGAGTGACTGACGGGAAGGCGCCGTCTTTTCCCGACTTATCAGTGGGGGAAACCCCTGGCCCGCCTAAGGCGGGAACAGCGGGAGGGGGCAGAACTCCCCCGCAGATAAGTCGGAGAAAAGACCAGCCCGGGAGTCCTGGAACGCAAGAAAAGGCATCATCACCCCTTCAGGGAGTCCGAGGATGTATTTCAAATGGCTATAGTGTTGTGTCAAGCAGGGAGTTTCGTTTTCGTTCAATCCGGGCTTTTTGCCCGGCGACGGAGCTGGATTCTGACTCCTGGCTCCTGGATACCCTGAAGTACATGACATATCCAGAGGTATTATGCATAAGCATACGCAGCAAGCTGCGGGGAATTAAACCTAGAGAGATTAAAGGATTATGAGTGACAATTCCCAGAGGCAGGAATCACCTTTTGATTTTATTGCTACCGGCATCGGGAGCGTTCCCTACCTGGATGTGAAGGCGACTTGTCGCCGTATACTGGAATCATTTCCCAGTGCCCCCTTTTGGCCCCAGTTCGTCAACCGCACTCCCCTGGAGAGCATGGCCATACAGTTCAGCGAAGGGCTCACCTTCCTGGACCTGGACGGAGAGGGTAAGGGCTTGTCGCTATCTCACGAGGATCTAGAATCAAAACTGGCAACCTTTTACGAGCACTTCTTGAGTGATGATGTGAACTATTTTGCCATCAGCAGGGATTATGCACCAGGTCTATACGAAATGCTCGATGCCGTAGGACGTGACTCTGAAAGATACGGCCCCTGTGTCAAAGGGCAGACCGTGGGGCCTATCACCTTTGCTGCCGGTATCTCCAGCAAGGACGGACATACCCTACTCCAAGATCCCGAGATCCTGGAAGCCGTGGTCAAAGGTCTATCGATAAAGGCCCTATGGCAGATAAGGGAGCTGAAAGGGGCAGGGAAACGACCGATTCTCTTTATTGATGAGCCGTACCTGTCCGGGTTTGGTTCAGCTTTTACTCCCATTCAAAGGGAAGAGGTCATAGGGATCTTGGGTGAATTCATCTCATACTTGAAGGATAGGTCCCCTGCTCTAATAGGAATTCACTGCTGCGGGAATACTGACTGGTCCATGATAGCGGACTCCGGCCCGGACATAATAAGCTTTGACGCATACGAATACTTGGACTACTTCCTGCTGTATCCTGAGAGAATTTCCGAATTCATCCAATCGGGCGGATCCGTTGCGTGGGGAATCGTCCCGACGCACCGGTTCACTGGCAGGGATTCGGTGGAAGAGCTCCATAACAAGCTCTCCGACGGGATAGGTCGAATGAAAGACTGGGGCCTCAATGGGGATCTTCTGGCCGCCAGATCATTGCTTACTCCTGCTTGCGGTATGGGGACAATGACACCCGATTCAGCGGACAAGGCCATGGACTTACTAGTGGAACTATCGAGAAAGTGTCGCCAACTGCTTTGAACTGATCATCCAGGGCGTTGTGGTGACTCCCAGACGCTCTGCACAAGCCTCAAAACATCCCCATCTGACACAAGTAATGGTATGTGACTATTCCCACTGTGGTGGAAAGATTGAGGCTCCTCACCTTCCCCCATATAGGGACCCTGTAACAGGGGAAGGTGGCACGTATCTCTTCAGGGAGTCCGGTGGTTTCTCTCCCGAAGAGAAGGTAATCCCCCCGGCTCACCCTCCCCTCTGTATAGGGCTTTGAGGCAAATTTGCTGAAGGCAAGCAACTCCTTGCCCCCATCCCTTTCCAGGGACCGCAGGAATTGATCAAAATTCTCGTGGTGCACCACGTCCACTTCCGGCCAATAATCAAGGCCCGCCCTTCTTAGGTGCTTGTCATCCACATGAAACCCCAGTGGATGGATGAGGTGAAGTCTCAACTCCGCGGCAGCGCAAAGCCGCGCTATACTTCCCGTATTCCAGGGGATCTCCGGCTGAAAAAGGACCACGTTCAATGCAGGGTTCTCTATAGTCTTATGCTCGATGTCGTTGATACTGAATGCCATTAAAGGTAATCCCCAAGAGATTACTAAGTCCTTTGGCGAGTGTCCGAACCCGCTCCTGCGGCACAAAGCTTAAAAAGGCCTCAAGGTACCGCAATCCGGGCACTGCCAGTTCACCCCGCTACAGGTAAGGCCCCACAGGTTCTCTTCCATACACTTGTTGCAGATCTGGAAACCACAGGGACATGTCCAACAAAACGGCACCCTGGTCCCACAACAATTACAATGATACCACCTCTTTTTTCGCCTTTCCTTGGATCCTTTATTCATGGTCAGAAAAAGACATCCGCAGGGATTCCCTGGGAAGGCCTGGGAGGACGGAATTCCACCATGGGAGCAGGTTGGTCCTGTTCGCTCACTATTGTCCTAACTCCTTTTCTGCCGCATGTGCTCAGCGCATTTTCCACCTCTTCCAGGGCCCTTTGGGGGTCGTTGTTGATTTTGCTTAGATGGGCAAGGACAACCAGCTTCAGGCCTTCGTGAAATACCGACCGCACTAAGGAACCGGCCTGCACATTGGAAAGGTGCCCGTCCTGCCCTTTGATCCTCCTTTTCACCTCCAGGGGATAGGGCCCGGTTTGTAACATCTCTTCATCGTGGTTGAACTCGAGGATAAGGGCCTGGCAGCCTCTCAGTCTATCTTCCACCAGTTTGGTGCTCCGACCTAGGTCCGTGAGCAGTCCCAGCTTGATTCCATTGGAGGAAATGATCACTCCCATGGGGTCGGCTGCATCGTGGCATTTGGTAAAGGTCTCAAGGCAAAGGTCCCTTATAGCGATTGCCTGCCCGGTATGAATGACTACGGGTCTTGAAATGTTACCCAGGATCCGCCTGGACCTCATCAGTGTTCGGTTGTTGATGTATACCGGGATGTCAAGTCGGCGAGACAGGGGCCCCGCGCCCCTGATATGGTCGATATGTTCATGGGTTATTAGGAGGGCATCCAGCTTACGAGGATCCACCCCAATCTGTTCCATGCGTCTCAATAATTCCCGGCAGCTAAGGCCTGCATCGATGATTACCCTGGAATTCGACGTCTCAACGTAACATGCGTTTCCACTGCTACCCGAAGCCAGAACCGAAAACCGCATACCAAACCCTGCTCCAGAAAACCTATTTTTCCGAACTGCCAGGACGCCAGAGGTCAACGATCTGCGAACAACTCTGGATCTGGTTTACTTGATGCCGCTGTGCCCAAACCCTCCCTCACCCCTGGAAGTGCAATCCAGGTCATCCACCTCCCTTATTTCCGCCCTGTATACTCTGGTTATGAGCATCTGGGCGATTCGATCTCCCCTGGATATGGTGAAGGGCTCCTTGCCCCAGTTGATCATGACAAGGCCTATCTCACCCCGATAATCCGAATCAATGGTTCCCGGAGAGTTCACCATTCCGATACCGTGTTTCAGGGCGAGACCGCTCCTGGGTCTTATCTGTGCTTCATAGCCCGGCGGAACTGCCACGGCGATCCCGGTAGGGATAAGCCTTATCTCTCCCGGATTCAGTGTCACCCTCTCCTGAACCGCGGCCCTGAGGTCCATGCCGGAGGAACCCTCTGTTTCATAGGAAGGCAATGGAATGTCCTTGCCTCCATCGAGGCGTTTTATCTTTATCTCCAATCTGCCCAACGACTCTCATTACCTCGCTATCCCGATGTAGCCTCACAGGTGAACCCAGGGGGCGTCTTGGCACTATTTGAAGTGTATACACGCTAACTCCAGATCATCCCCGTCAATAGGGCCGAGTGTCACAAGAGAGACACCGTTATCCCGAAAGGTCTCGTGGGATACTGCCACTACTTCGTCAATGGTCACTTTCTCAATCTTTTGAACAAGCTCTTCGTAGGTGATATGTTTTCCAAAGACATACTCGTTTTTGGCCAGCCGCATCATTCTGCTGTCCGTGCTCTCCGCTCCCAGGATAATAGATCCCATAAGGTGCTCCTTTGCCGCCTCCAGGTCTCCCTTGGATATGATACCCCTTAGAATCTTGTCCACCTCCCTGTTTATGATGCCCAGGACCTTGTTAACGGCCTGAGGATCCGTCGCCACGTAGATACCAAACATTCCCGTGTCGATGTAAGAGGTGATAAAGGAATAGACAGAGTAAGCCAGCCCCCTCTTCTCGCGTATCTCCTGGAACAGGCGGGAACTCATGTTCCCGCCGAGGATTGTGTTTAACAGGGCGCCTGCAAAACGAAGCTCGCTTGAGAGGTGGGGACCCTTTCCTCCCAGGCAGAGATGTACCTGTTCCAGTTCTTTTTGATGGCACGAGACACCACCATTGATCCGGGGAGGATCTCTCCTGGTGTTATTGTCGGATGTTTCAAGGGCTTCAAAGAGGGGCCTGAAATAATCCACCACCTTCTCATGGTCCACGTCGCCCGCCGCTGCAATAATTATCCTGCCCGGAGTATAAAACCTTTTTATATACCCCAGGATATCCTCTTTATCGATCCTTGACACGGTATCACTCGTCCCCAGGATCGACATACCGAGGGGGTGCTCCACCCATAGGAGGCGGTTGAAAAGGACGTGGATGTGTTCATCGGGCATATCCTCGACCATATTGATCTCCTGAAGAATTACCTGTCTTTCCCTGTCCATTTCCTTTGGATCAAAGACGGAATTGAGGAAGATATCCGAGAGGATATCCGCCAGTTCATAGAAATGCTTACTGAGCACCCTGGAGTGAAAACAAGTGTTTTCCTTGCCGGTAAAGGCGTTGGAAAGGCCGCCAATTGCATCAAGTTGTTTTGCAATCTGGAAGGGATTGCGCGTGGGGGTTCCCTTGAATATCATGTGTTCGATGAAGT
>JAFDHB010000015.1 GCA_019308985.1 Deltaproteobacteria bacterium
AGGAAAGGGTAGGCCTGGAGAAGGCATTCGGCAGGGTGTTGAGCAGGGACGTTCTCTCCCCCGAGGACCTTCCCGGTTTTCGCAGGTCTTCGGTGGATGGTTATGCGGTAAGGGCAAAGGATACCTTCGGGGCATCGGAGAGCCTGCCGGTGTTTTTGGAGGTGGCAGGTGAAATCTTGATGGGCGAGGTACCGAGCACCAGGGTGGAAGAGGGGCAGGCAGCAAGAATATCCACTGGTGGAATGTTGCCTGAAGGAGCGGACGGGGTCGTTATGGTGGAGTATTGCCACAACCTGGATGAAAGGACGATCGAAGTGAGTAAGGCTATCTCACCGGAGGAGAACGTCATCCAGCCGGACGACGACTTCAAGAAAGGGACCCTGGTACTACCCGAGGGTCACCTCCTGAGGCCCCAGGACCTGGGTGTCTTGGCCGGGCTCGGCTTCTCAAGCGTTTATGTGTACGAGAGGCCGAAGGTGGGCATAATATCCACAGGTGACGAGGTAGTGCCAATAGACAGGGAACCCTTGCCGGGCCAGGTCCGGGACATCAACAGCTATACTTTGAGCGCCTTCTGCCGACAGATGGGGGCTGTCCCTATCATGCTGGGATTGTGCAAAGACAGGTTCGAGTCCCTGAAGGAGTTGGTTCAAGAGGGGCTTGAGAATGCCGACACCCTCTGGCTGTCCGGGGGCAGTTCCGTCGGTACCAGGGACTTGACCCTGAAGGTCTTCGAATCATTCCCCGGTATGGAGTTGCTGGTACACGGAATATCGATCAGCCCGGGTAAACCGACGATAATCGCCAGGATCGGGGAAAAGGCGATATTTGGTCTTCCAGGACACACGGCGTCCGCCATGGTGGTGGCAGAGGTCTTTCTGGCTCCTTTCCTGATGAGGCTTTCAGGGGAGAGGATCGAAGAAGGCTCTTTGCACCACGAGGTGCAGGTGGAACTGGGCAGGAACATAGAGTCTGCAAGCGGTCGGGAGGAATATGTGAGGGTGAAACTTATCAAGAAGGGCGACGGCAAATTGGTGGCAGAACCCCTTTTCGGCAAGTCAGGCCTCATTTCCACCCTTGTGGAAGCGGATGGGTTGCTGCGCATAGAAAAGAATCGGGAAGGCCTCTATCAGGGAGAGTCGGTCAAGGTGATGATCTTTCAAGAGAAGAGGGGGTAGCCCTTGAAGAGGCAAAGGCATATATACTTGGAAATGAAAGGCCTTGATGAGGCAAAAGAGATATTTTTTTCCAGATTTCCGCCTCAGCTAAGAACAGGGAAAGAAGAAGTCCCTGCTGAAGATTCCCTGTGGCGCGTTACCGCAGAGCCGATCTTTGCAAGAATTTCCGCCCCAACGTACCACTCGGCAGCCATGGACGGCATCGCGGTCAGGGCTGAAGACACTTACGGCACTACCGAAAGGAATCCCAAAATCCTGGAGATCGGTCGCGATTCCCTTTGGATAAATACGGGACAGGCCCTCCCTGAAGGCTTCAACGCCGTCATAATGGTGGAGAAGCTTTACCAGGTAGATGAAAAACACGTGGAGATCCGCTCGCCCGCTTATCCCTGGCAGCATATCAGGAAAGTGGGTGAGGACATAGTAGCCACCCAACTTTTGTTTCCGCAGAATCACCGGATCCGGCCCTACGATATAGGTGCCCTGGTTTCAGGAGGCGTCTTCAGGGTCAAGGTCTGGAAAAGACCAAAGGTGGCCATAATACCGACGGGATCAGAGCTTGTAAGCCCGAGGGACCTGGATGCCATGGGTGAACCGGATAAGGGGAAGATCATAGAGTTCAACTCACTCATCATCGAGGCCCTGATACGGGAATGTCTTGCAGAACCGGTCACCTACGACATTGTCTCTGACCTGGAGAGCGAGATAAGGGGTACCCTGAAGAGGGCGGTGGAATCAGATGCAGACTTGATTATCATAAATGCAGGCTCCTCGGCAGGAAGCAAGGATTACACGGCCTCTGTCATAGGGGAGATGGGTCAGGTGCTGGTCCACGGCGTAGCCATGATGCCTGGCAAGCCCACTATCCTCGGTGAAATCAATGGCAAGCCCGTGATCGGTAATCCGGGGTACACGGTATCCGCGACCCTGTCTTTTCAGCAATTCGTAAGGCCCCTGCTTTATCATCTCCAGGGATTGAAGGTGCCCCGGGAGAAGAGGATCAGGGTTCAGCCCTCCCGTGATATCCCGTCCAAGCTCGGGATAGAGGAATTCGTAAGGGTCAACCTCGGGAAGGTGAACGAAAGAGTCGTGGCCACGCCCTTACCCAGGGCAGCGGGTTCCATCACGACGCTGACGAGGGCGGAGGGGATCATCCGCATACCTTCAAACGTAGAGGGGATATCCCAGGACGAAGAGATAGAGGCGGAACTCCTGGTGGATGAGGATGAACTTCTCAACACGGTCGTCATTATCGGCAGCCATGATATCACCATAGACGTCCTTGCGGATGAAATAAGCAGGAGAGGTTATAGCATACGTGTATCTTCGGGCAATGTGGGCAGTCTAGGGGGCCTCATCGCCCTCAGAAAGGGCACAAGCCACATTGCCGGATCCCACCTCCTGGATACAGAGACCGGGGAATACAACCTTTCCTATATAAGGCGATACCTCAAGGGGGTCAGGGTGAGCGTATTTCACCTCGTATTGAGAGACCAGGGTCTCATCGTCCCCAAGGGCAACCCCAAGGGGATCAAGGGGATTGAAGACCTATGCAGGGATGACGTGACCATAATCAACCGTCAAGCCGGATCGGGAACGCGGATCCTCTTTGACTACGAGTTGAGAAAACTGGGCCTGAGCCCGGAGTCCATAAAGGGATATGAGAGGGAGGAATTTACCCACATGGCCGTGGCGGTAGATGTACTCAGCGGGGCGGCGGATTGCGGTATGGGGATCTTCGCGGCAGCCAAGGCGCTGGACCTGGATTTTATCCCCATGGCCAAGGAACAATACGATATCATCATACCGTCATCCATGTTGAATAACCCAAATATTCAACTCATACTCGAAGTCATAAGGTCGGATGAGTTCAAGGAGAGGGTCCTTGCCCTGGGCGGATATGATCCATCCAAGAGCGGAGAATTCTGGATGGAGATAGGGTAAGAGAAAGGGGGTTCGCAGTACCGTGGGGGGCTTTAAGCTAAAATCAAGACAGTGGATAGTGGAC
The DNA here is from genome assembly GCA_019308985.1 of Deltaproteobacteria bacterium. The sequence continues at coordinate 3,187 of JAFDHB010000015.1, forward strand.
GACAAGGACAGGATTATCATCGGGGAAGGAAGGAGCAAGATACTGGAAAACATAGAGAAAACCGGCTCAATCAACAAGACGGCCAAGATGATGAAGATGTCCTACAAAGGGGTTTGGAGCAAGATAAAGGTGACGGAGAGATACATGAAAATGAAGCTTGTCGAGACAGACAAGAAAAGGGGATCCAGGCTGACCCCGGAAGGCAAGGAGTTGCTGGAGAAATACAATGACCTGAAGAGAAGGTGTTTGATGGAAGATGATAAGATATTCCGGTCGATCTTTGATCAGGACAAGACATGGGAAAAACCCTAGCTCCGGAATTCTGGGGCTGTTACCTTTCGGCCTATTGTCCGGATCCCTTGCTCCTGTTTCAAGAATGGCAATGACGCCGCGGTATTAAGGTCGTCAGGGATCTCGCACTGTCATCTACCGTTTATAGAACTTTGGGCAACAGTATCTTTTGCGGGGAATGGAGGATCATGGTACCTATCATCTGTATTGTCGGTGGTTCAGGTTCAGGCAAGACGACTTACCTGGAGGGTCTGATCCCTGAGTTAAGAGCCAGGGGATTAAGGGTGGGAACGATAAAGCATCACGGGCGCGACTTCGAGATGGATTATCCCGGGAAAGATAGTTGGAGGCATAAGAGGGCAGGCTCGTCAATAGCGATGATTTCCTCCCCCTTAGGCATAGGCATGGTGATGGACGTAGATCATGACCACAGGCCCGATGAACTGCTCCGGTTTTTCCCCGGCGTTGATGTCATCCTCTGCGAAGGGTACAAAGGGGAGGATAAGCCAAAGGTTGAGATATTCAGGCCCGAGGTACATGAAAGGCCTTTCTGCATGGGAGACAAGAATCTAATCGCGCTCGTAACGGACAGGGAGGTGGAAATCGAGGTGCCTCGCTTTAGGTTCGCGGACAAGAAGGGACTTGCAGATTTGCTGATAAAGAGATTTGATCTGGCCAAGAGAAACTCGATCTGAGTAAGAAGCTGCTGCGAGGCCATCTCACACAAGGGATTTGTGGGCCCAAAGGAATATCCTTGAAACGCAAGGCAGGATGCAACTATAATACGCTACAATGGCGCTCGACTGATTCTGTTGTAAGAGGAGTACATTAAGGTTTTTGTCCGGGGCCAGCGACATCATACGAGGACGGCATCAATGACACTAACAACAAATCCTGTTTTCTTGGCAATTACCGGTGCAGTATCTTTCAGAACAGGCTTCGGCTCTGACGTGCTTCAAATGCTCGCCCATACGGGGCCGGTGGTAAAGGCGGTCTTAGTGATCCTTTTGCTCTTCTCGGTCCTCTCTTGGGCGATAATATTCATGAAATGGAGGCTGTTCAGGAAGGCCAAGCAGGAGACGGCATATTTCTTGGACCTCTTTTGGGGAAGTTCTGCATTGAATCAGATATACACCGAATCCGAAGACATGGTATGGAGCCCTGTGGCACATCTGTTCAGGGCCGGGTACGCGGAGCTCAAGAGGACTATGAAGATCCAAAGCCCTTCCAATCCCGGTGAGTGGGACCCGGCGATGGTGCAACCTGTGCTCGAAAATGTCGGTCGTGCCCTCAGGAGGGCAACTATAGATCAAAGCAACAGGATGGAGAGATTCCTTTCCTTCCTGGCTACCACGGGAAACACGGCGCCTTTCATAGGACTGTTCGGGACCGTGTGGGGTATCATGGAGTCTTTCAGGGGTATAGGCATGAGGGGTTCTGCAAGCCTGGCGGTGGTAGCTCCAGGAATTTCAGAGGCCCTCATTGCAACAGCTGCGGGCTTGGCTGCGGCTATTCCGGCGGTCGTAGCCTTTAACTACTTTAACCAGGGGGCAATGACCCTTCGTTCCGAGATGGATAATTTTGCCTCTGACTTCTTGAGCCTCGTGGAAAGACAGTTCATAAAGCGCAGGATGGTAACAAAGGAATCCATGTAAGGACTTTCATCGAGAGGCCTCTGCGGGAAATCCGTCAGGTATTTGAGATGATATCTGCTTGGAATATTTTTCCTGGGCGAGAGCGGAACAAGAGATGAACAACCTTGCAAACGAAAAGAGATTCATGTCGGACATCAACGTAACTCCCTTTGTGGACGTTATGCTGGTGTTGCTCATAATTTTCATGGTAACGGCCCCCATGATGATGCAGGGCGTGGAGGTGAACCTCCCGGAAACAGTCGCCAAGAATATTAAGACCTCCGAAGACCCATTGGTGCTTACCATCAACAGCAAAAAGGAGATCTTTCTGGAGAGGACCAGGATAAAGCCCGATGAGCTTGAGGATAAGGTAAAGGCGATTCTCAAGTACCGGAGGAGCAAAGAGATCCTTTTGAGGGCCGACAAGGAGGTGCCTTACGGATATGTCATCCAGGCCATAGCCAGCGTCAAGAGAGCAGGTGTTGACAGGCTCGGCATGGTGACAGAGCCCATTGATTGAGGGGATGATAGGCCCTTGAGGCCACACAGTTCATGATAATCGCATGGTTAAAAAGGAAGTCCGGTAAACCGATGGATATGGGGTGGAGCCCCATGCTGGTCCTTTCAATCCTGTTCCATGCCGTCTTGCTCTCGTTGATTTTCTTTTTACCGGAGCCCATGTCCAGGACCAATCGTTTCGAAGGTATCGTGTACGAAGTTGATCTGGTTGAATTGCCCCTACGGCAACTCCCGGAGGTCAAAACCCCTCAGATCGCCAAGCAAAAAAAGGCAAAGGCGATCGTTGGCAAGAAGCTAAAGGCCAAGCGCATCGTAAGGCCGAAAAAGCGCAAGCCAGTGGTTATCGCCAAGAAGAGCATCGATAGAAAGAAGATATTGCCGGAAAAACCAAAGGAAGACCCTTCCAAGCTCCTCGACCAGGTAATATCCAAGATAGAGAGGAAAGTGCAAAGACAGGAGAGAGATCTTAGCATGAAGCAGACTACGGCGCCCGAGGAAGAAGCCCTTGAAAGGGCCTTGTCGAGAATCCAGAAAAAGGCAATGGAGGGAAGCGAACAAGGTACCGGGCGCGCCGGCGGCTTTTACGGGATTCCCGTCCAGATCTATCAAGCGGAAATCGAAAACAGAATCAAGAGTAATTGGTCGTACCCGGTTGCTATTCAAGGTTCCAGAGACCTGGAGGCCGTTATAGTGGTGAAGGTCAGGAGAGACGGGAAAATCATGGAAACGCAGTTCGCAAGGAGATCTTCGAATCCCATATTCGACCAGTCTGTGGCAAAAGCAGTGGAGCGCTCAGATCCCTTACCTCCGTTCCCGGAAGGATACCTGAAGAGTTATCATGAAATTGAAATACGGTTCAACCTCAAGGATCTTGAGAACTACTAGGATAGCCAGGACGGTTCTTATATTCCTTGCTCTCATGTTCCTTGATTTCCTGTCGCCTGGTAGGGGAGAGGGAAAGCTCTTTATTGATATCAACGCCCCTTCGATCCAAAGGATCAATATTGCCATACCGGACTTCGTTAATCTGTCGAGCGCAGGAGAGCATGGAGAGCTGTCACGAATTCTGCGTTCCGTCCTCTCAAGCGACCTTGAGCTGAGTGGTTACTTCAACTCCATGCCCAGGGAGGCCTTCCTGGAAGAAAACACCGAGTCCCTTTCCCCCAAGGAAATCCGGTTCAAGGACTGGTCCGTAATAGGCGCGGAGCTTCTGGTAAAGGCCGGGTACAATACCATAGGAAACAACATTGAATTGGAGGTGAGGCTGTTCGACGTCTTTTGGGGTCGCCAGTTATTGGCCCGGAGGTTCCTGGGGAAGATAAGCAGACACAGGTATCTAATGCACCGGATCAGCAACGCCATCATCAGGCTGTTGACCGGACAAGATGGGATATCCCTGACAAAGGTTGCCTTTGTAAGCAATGCCACCGGCCACAAGGAGATATACGCATCAGACTATGACGGGCACAATGTGAGGATGATTACTTCCAATAACAGCATCAATCTCTCTCCGAGATGGTCGCCAAAGGGGGACAAGCTCATATTTGTCAGCTACAAGGACGGAGGTCCGATGCTGTACCTGAAAGATCTCAAATCCGGGAATGTAAGAAGAATTTCACAAAGGAAGGGCCTAAACATCGGTGCCGCATGGGCACCTGACGGGAAAAGTCTGGCCCTTACCTTGAGCCATAAAGATAACCCGGATATATACCTGATCGATCTTGAGGGGAGGATTCTGAGGCAGGTTACGGATCATTGGGGCATTGATGTCTCTCCCACCTTTTCGCCGGATGGAAAAAAGATCGCTTTTGTCTCCAATCGCTCGGGGTCCCCCCAAATATACATCAAAGACTTGACCACGAGGAGAGAGCGGCGGATAACATTCCAAGGTAACTATAACACCTCCCCTTCATGGTCCGCATTGAACCGGATCGCCTTTTCCGGCATGAGTGACGGGAGCTTTGACATCTTCACTATAGATCCGGAGAATGGTAAACAGAAGAACTTGACAAGGGGAGCGGGGAGCAATGAAGACCCTTGCTGGTCTCCCGGCGGTAGGTATATCCTATTCAGTTCTAACAGGGAAGGCCGTTATCACCTCTTCATAATGACCGGAAATGGATTGAACCAAAAGAGGATTGCTGATCTTGATGGAGACCAGACGGCGCCTTCATGGGCACCCTATTGATCGCCTGGGTTGTCCCATGAGGACTGAGAATACCGCTCGACCGCAAAAAAATTTTTAACCTTATCTAAATTCTTGAAATAATAATAAGAACATGATAAAAATAAGATATTTGTACCCTGCCAGGAAAATTCTTTCAATGTTTTGATAAGTATAAACCTAATAAATTCAGGAGGTAATCTAGGATGATAAAGAAAACGATAATGGTACTGGGTGTGCTGGCATTCGTGTTATCCATGCTCATGGTAAGTTCCTGCGCCAAGAAACAGGTGAGAGTGGAAGAGGAGGTGACCAAGCCGGCCCCTACCCCGGCTCCTTCCCCTGCTCCCGGGCCCGCCCCAGGACCGCAGCCTGCCCCTTCGAGACCCGGGGTTGAAGAAAAGGAGTATGGGGAAGCAGAGGCCGAGAGAGAGGCAAGAGTGCGGGAGATCGAGAGGGCGCAACAACTTCGAAAGGGAGTACTTGAGTTCGAATCCGAGCATATCTATTTTGATTTCGATAAGGCAGAACTCAAGCCGGAGGCGAGGAAAGTTCTCGTTAAAAAGGCGGAATGGCTGCGGAAACACCCTGAATACAAGGTTGTTATCGAAGGCCACTGCGACGAAAGGGGTACCAACGAGTATAACTTGGCCCTGGGAGAAAGAAGAGCAAACGCTGCATGGAGGTTCCTAAATGCGTTGGGCATCTCCGGGGAGAGGATGTCGACGATTAGTTACGGGGAAGAGAGGCCTTTGGATCCGAGACACAACCCGGCGGCCTGGGCCAAGAACAGAAGGGCGGAGTTCAAGCTCGTGAAGTAGGCCCTTCATGTCCGACTCCCACATCGGGGGGTATCGGAGCACGTAAAAGGTTGAACAATTTTTCTTGTAGATAGGCTGTCGTGTCCGGCAACAAGAACACATGATCGAGTTTGGGTGGGAAAGGGCGGAGCCCAGGGAATTGGTGACCCCATTTCCCTTTCCACTCAGGTTAAGAAGAGAAACAGAGTAGAAGAGAGTATGGGAAGCGCCGCACTTAGAGACAGGGTATGGTCAATCTTGACGGTTGGGACTATCCTCCTTCTGACGTCTTGTATATCTCAGACTGACTTTGCCTATCTTAACGACCAGGTAAGCGCCCTTACCAGGGAGGTCGCGGAGCTGAAGAGATCTCAGGAGACCCTGGAAAAGAAGTTAAGTACCGATCTGGGGGCGAGCCTCGATAGCATAAGGGCTAATCAGGCGGAATTGAACGCTGACATGGATCAGACAAGAGAGGAGATAAAGAGACTCTCAGGCCGGGTGGAAGACAACGAACACCTGCTCAGAAGCGTGGTGGAAAGGGACCTGAGCCAACAGGACGCCTTGAAAGAGAAACTGGCCAGCCTGGACAGGAGGGTCGCAGATCTTGAAAAGTTGATTAGGGGGGGCGCGGCAGTAAGATTGCCCATTGGACCTCCGGAGGAGGAGAGGGGAACAAAAGTGCCCCTTGAGAAGGGACTAGGGGAGGGGCCTGTGTCCCCGGCACCTCCCAAAGAGGAGAAAAAGTCCCCGGAGTTGGAGCTCTATGATGCCTCCCTCGCCGCTTACAAAAAGGGAAGATATGAAGAGGCCATAAACGGCTTCAGTGAATTCCTGGAGAAATACCCTGCCTCTGATCTGGCAGACAATGCCCATTTCTGGATCGGTGAGTCTCTTATGGCCCTTAAGCAGTACGAGAAGGCGATTTTGGCTTACCAGGATGTCATCAAGAAATATCCTAAGGGAAACAAGGTGCCGAATGCCATGTTGAGGCAAGCGATGGCATTCCTGGAGATCAAGGATAGGATAAGCGCCAGGCTGCTGCTCAAGAAAATCATAAAGAATTATCCCGGAACCAGTGCGGCAAAAATAGCGCACGCAAAGCTAAGACAAATAAAATAACGCCCTCCCCCGACCTCGCAAAGAGGATTTCACCTTCACTTCAACAAGCTACGGAGTATTCGGGCTGAGGCGCTCGAAAGCAAAGCACCTCAGCCTATTACATTTTCGGCGGAATGATTCATGCCTGATATCCTGTACACGAAAAGCCCTCGTTTCAGGCCTCGATGTGAAAGGGAGGGGGAAACTTCTTTGGAACAGGATCTTACTTTCAGGGGAGGCATCTCTTGCACGGACTGAAGCCGTTCCAGAACGCGCTCTTGCGGTCTTTGAATATTATCCTATTCTTGGGCCATATCCTCCTCCCAAAGGGACAACTCGGCCGATGAAAGCGAAGGGAATTCTTGCTGCCAACGTAGTACTCTTCTTTTCTGCCGGGCTGATTTTTCCATATTCCCACACCTTCAGTGATTGCAATCCTCTGCAATCTTAACAAGTACTTAAAATGTTTAAGGTTTGGCCTGTCGGCAAGGACATGGGCCAGGCCCTTTCTTACCAGCAGGGCATTCACCATCTGAACGCTTTCAGTATATACGTAGGCAAGAAGACGGCCGTAACGGTCTCTTTTCTTCTTATCAAGCTCGATCCTTATGGGTTTGCCCCTGACCAGTTCCTCGTTGAACTCCTTTGCCTCTCGGGCCATGAATTCGCTCTTGTTCCCTTCATGGTCCAATTCAGGGGCATCGATACCTGCATACCTGACCCTCTCACCGGTCTCGAGGAGGATGGTGTCACCGTCATATACATATTTGACAAAAAGCCTCTCTTTGCTTACAAACCCCAAAGGGAGGAGAAGGCAAAGAACCAGCGGGATGAGATTTTTGCGTTTCATAGCTTATAGTTATCCTTAATTTCTTAGAATAAAACTTGGGAAAAGACAATGCACATTAAATATACAAAGATAAGGTGCTTTTAATAACTCTTAACAGTTTTTTATTGACTTTAGAGGTTTTGGGTATTATAAATTACTATGAACCTTTAAAGAGAAAACAATTGATTTGGAAACATATGTACAGGAGATTACCATGCCACAGATTATGACAACAAAAGAATTGGCAAAGTACCTCAAACTACATGAAATAACTATCTGCAAATATGCTGCAGAGGGCAAAATACCGGCCATACGTATCGGCCGTGTCTGGCGGTTTGACAAAGAGGCCATTGACAAATGGATAAGCGGCGGGCAAAAAAATAAGTCATGAAACAGGACAACAGGAATGAAGTCAATATGGCACTGGAGGACAACACCGGTGCCCTGCTGATGATTAATAAGAAAGAGAGGAGACTCTTAAGGGAAATACTGTCTGTCACTCTAAAATCGCCCCATTCAAGGGAGTGGATTGCAAGAAAACTGGGCAAGGAGTATCTCGAAATAGCCCAAAAACTCCTCAGCGCAATGGGGGGAAAGTGAGAGGGGACGGGGTAACCGTAGCCCCCCTTCTCAGCCGTAAAGGAGATAGGCTTCTCGCCATTTCGAGAAACCCCTCAGGTCCTCTTTCCATTTCTCCCGCAAGACCTCAATAGAGGTTCCCTTCTCTATTTCGGTTCGCACTGCCTTGTCACCGATTATTAAGTCTATCGGCAGTTTTTCGAATTCATATTCGTAAGGAGGTTCTTTCCATTGAAAATGCTCTCCGTGAGTCTCTATGACCGCCCTGAGAACGGATAAGGCAGTGTAGTAGGGGCTGTATTTTTTCGGGTCGAGGACGTGGATCATGAATCCTGAACAGGTCTCACCGGCCCACTTGTTGAATGTGGGACGGAATGAGACCTCCTGAAGGAGACAACCGGCCATGGAATCTGGATCAAGGGCCTTTTTCAGGACTATGGCGTCCAGGTAGGGTGCGCCGAATATCTCAAAGGGTCGGCAGGTTCCTCGCCCCTCTGAGAGGTTTGTCCCTTCCCATATGACTTGTCCGGGATATACCTGTGCTGTCTCCCAAAGGGGCATGTTGGGTGAGGGCATGATCCATCTGAGCCCGGTGTCATGCCAAAGCATGTGCCTTTGCCATCCCTTCATCGGCACGATCTCCAGATCGCAACCGATTTTGAATTCCTGGTTAAGCATGTTCGCCATTTCACCTATGGTCAAACTATGCCGCATGGGAAGACTGAACGGGCCGACAAAGGAATAGAGTTCAGGCCGCAGTAAGTTTCCCTCCACTATATCGCCTCCCAGGGGATTAGGGCGATCAAGGATTATGACCCCTTTTCCGGCCTTGGCAGTTGCCTTGAGACAATTGAGCACTGTTGCAACAAAGGTGTACACCCTGGTCCCCACGTCCTGGAGATCCACCAAGAGGATGTCGAAAAGGTCTAACATCTCCGGGGTAGGCTCTCTTACGGATGAATAGAGGCTGAATACCGGGATTCCAAGCCTTTTATCATAGCTGTGTGCCGTCTCCACCATGTTATCCTGATCCAGGCCTTCATGCCCGTGCTGGGGTCCGAATAACACCTTCAGGTAATAATCGAGGAGGCGTGAGACCACTTCTTTCGAGGGGCGGAGGTGATTGTCAACGGATGCCTGATTCGAGAGCAAGGCCAGGCGATAACCCTTGAGTTTTTTCCAGTAACCCTCTTCGAATACCTCTATTCCGGTAAGAGTACTTATCATCTTTCTCTGCCCTTTGATTCAGCGCTTGAAGCCCTCATTTTGTAAGCAGGGACGAAGCACAACACAAGCCCCGGCTTTTTGCAAAGCCATCGAAATTGGAATAGACAAGGGTATCCTACCATGTTAGGATGTCAAATCTCAATACTGTCTAGTCTTAAAGGCCCACGGGTTGCCTTGGACGCATACCAGGAGATAGAATAGATTCGGCTTTCAGGAGGGTTCGTCCATGTTATTGAGCTTGATGCGAAGGCATGCAAAATCCTGGATCATCAAATTTTTGATAGGCATGATCGCCGTGGTCTTTATCTTCTATTTCGGTTATTCCTTCAGGGCCGGGGAGGGGATAAAGGTTGCCTACGTAAACGGGGAAGTAATAGCGGGGGTTGAGTATGACAAGACATACAGGAATATGCTACAGACACTTCAGAGAGAATACGGCGACGTCTGGAGCGATAACCTGATAAAGGTATTCAACCTCAAGAAGAGGGCCCTGGAAAAGCTCATAGATGAAAAGCTCATCAGCCAGGAGGCCAGGAGAATAGGCCTGGATGTCACGGAGGAGGAGATACAGGCAAGGATACTCTCCTATCCCGCCTTCCAGTTCCGGGGCAGGTTTGATGAGTCAAGGTATCGTTTCCTTTTGCAGCAGAACAGGATGAAACCGGAGGACTTTGAGGCTGAAATCGCCCGTGAGTTGCTCCGGGAAAAGATTGCACAATTTCTCACCAGTTTCAGCCTTGTAACGGACAAGGAGGTCCTGGACTATTACACCTACTCAAATGAAAAAACCAAGGTAAGTCTGCTCCATTTCAAGTCGGAGGACTACATGGATGCTGTCAAGATAGACCCGGAGCGGATGAAAAAGTACTTTGACGAACACCTGGAAGACTACCGAATACCCGAAAAAATAAAAATTGTCTATATCCCTATAACCCCTTCCATGTTCAAGGACCAGGTGAGAGTTACAGATGAACAAATAAGGGCTTACTACGAAGACAATATAGAGAGGTTCCGGGAAGAAAAGAAAATCAAGGCAAGACACATCCTGTTCAAGGTGCCCCCGGATGCCACGAAGGAAGAGGAAGAAAAGGTCAAGGAAAGGGCCCTCGAGGTCCTAAAGAAGGCCAAGGAGGGTGAGGATTTTGCAAGCCTTGCCAAGAAATATTCTGAGGGGCCGACCAAAGACAAGGGTGGAGACCTGGGGTATTTTGCCAAGGGACAGATGGTCAAGGCCTTTGATGAGGCGGCTTTCAGATTGAAAAAGGACGAGATAAGCGATCTTGTCAGGACGCCCTTTGGATATCATATTATCAAGGTGGAGGATATTAAGGAGGCCAGGACAAAGGCCCTGAAAGAGGTGAGAGAGAAGATCATGGAGGAGTTGATAAATATGGCATCCATGGACCTCGCTCACGAAAAGGCACTCTCCCTTGTAGACCAGATGCCCTATGATGTGGACCTGAAGGAGTATGCAAAGGAAAATGACGCGGGCGTGAAAGAGAGCGGCTTTTTTGCCCGGAACGAACAAATACCGGGTATAGGCGGCGACGATAAGCTCAGGCAGACTCTCTTCGCCTTTGAAAAGGGTGATGTAACAGAGGTGGTTGAGTCCGGGGGCAAGTTCTATATCATCCAGGTCTCTGACAAGCAGCCTTCATACCTCCCTGAGCTGGAGGATGTCAAAGAAAAGGTGGCACAGGACTACCGCCTTCACCTTGCGAAGCTTGAAGCCAAGAAAAGCGCAGAGGAATATCTGGAAAAATTGAAGGCGGGAGCGGACTGGAACACCCTATTAAAGGACAATAAGGTAAAGGCCGAGGAGACCGATTTTATTACGAGGAGAGTGGTCCTTCGCCAGGTAGGCTATGACCCCAAGTTCATGGAGGTGATATTCAGCCTCAGCGAGAAGAAACGTTACCCGGATGAGGTCTTTGAGAGCCCAAGGGGGGCATTCATCGTCAGGTTTGAGGGCAGAAAAGGGATTGACCAAAAGAAGTTTGAAGAAGAAAAGGAATTCTATAGGCAGACCTTGATGCAGCGTAAGCAGCAGGAAGTGTTCCAGGACTGGCTTGCGACTCTGAGGGAAAAGGCGGAGATAAAGGTCCTCCTTCCGATCGACGAAGGCTAGTGACCCCAGGCAGACATGAACTAGGAATCTTTGGTCCTTATCGTGTATTTCTTGCCGTCTATAGGAAGGAAGAAGGCGCCTTCCTGCTCGATCATGAATTCACAGATCTGATAGTAGGCAGGACGGCTGAAACGTGCCGGGAACTTCCCGTCCTTGACGCGACAATAGAGGACGTTATCTTTGCCTACCCACAGTGACTCAGGGGCAAGCTCTTCCCTCGTATCGTCGTTCAAATAGAGGACAAACGCGTATCGATCTGGTCCTCCTCTCTCCTCTCTTTCCGCCCTCTGCACCACGAAGGGAGCGTCTTCAACATCTAAGTAACATCTCTGTCCGTTCCAATCGATGATGTATCGCCCCTGTGGGTCCAGTTCCATGTGTCGATAGAAGTGCAGGATGATTTCCCGGCGTATTATCTCAGCGCCTTCGTAGAACCAGCGTCCCTCCTTGTCAATGTAAATCATACAGGGCGGGATGTCCTCACTTTTTCCCATTCTTGCCTCTCCCCCTCTTCCATCCCCTTTTCCTTGGCCCTGTCTTCCCGGTCTTGGAGGTTGGCGGTTCTATCCCCTTTTCTTTCAACCATGCCTTCGCCACATGGTGCAGGTCCTTTAAGGCGGAACGCACGAGTATGGCCTTATACATCTCGATCTCTGCCAGCTCGTCACTGAGACCAAGGCAATGGGACAATTTGCCTGCCTGGGCTGGATGTCTTGCCACATGTGCCTTGAAGGCCTTCACGTCCCTAAGCCTGAGGAGCCGGTTCAGTCCCCTGTGAAAATTGGCATAACCCTGTTCAAATTCGCGCTCATCCATTGGCATACCCGGATGCAAGCTCCTTGAGCTATTCTGGGCACCGGATCATCTCCCGTGCTGCACTATGGTGATTAGTATATCATTATGATACAATCTTCAACTAATTTTGATTGGAAGTGATTGGGCGGCGGTAGGAATACGGTATCCCGCTGCTCTGAGCGGGCACAATGAGGCGATGGAGTGCTTTCCAATTGTCCCTTGACAGGGATATTCTGTTTCTCTAAAAAGGAACGTGTTGTTGGCGATAGAAAACCATAAATCTTTGCTTGCCGTAAAGGAGGTCATGGAAATGGCGGATGCGGAGAAGATCTTGGATGCCAGGGGAGTTTCGGAAATGCCCCTTGAGAGTGTGGCCCAGAGGACCAAGCAGATAAAAGGGGCAGACAACGTGGGATGGGGAATGAGAAACCGGCTGTCCAGGCTGATAGGGCCGGATGGTCACTGCCAATTCCTTCCCATTGATCATGGGTACTTTCAGGGCCCCACCAGGTGCCTGGAGAGACCATGGGAGACCGTGAAGGACCTTTTACCCTATGCTGATGGGTTGTTCGTCACTCGCGGCGTCTTGCGTTCAGCGATTGACCCGGATGTTGATACGCCGATAATTCTCAGGGTATCAGGGGGTACCAGTGTGGTAGGAAAAGATCTTGCCAATGAGATATTGACCACTTCAATGGAGGAGATCATCCGTCTGAATGCTGCGGCTGTGGGGGTGTCCGTCTTCGTGGGAAGTGATTATGAAAAGGAGACCCTTGAGAACCTGGCGGTCCTGGTCAACGAGTGTGAAGATTACGGCATCCCGGTGATGGCGGTAACAGCGGTAGGCAAGGAGCTGGAAAAGAGAACAGCCCGGTACCTTGCACTGGCGTGTCGCATTGCAGCCGAGCTCGGGGCCAAAATAGTAAAGACCTATTATGCGCCCGAAGACTTTGACAGGGTGACCAATGGTTGCCCGGTGCCCGTAGTGATTGCAGGGGGGCCCAAGTGCGAAACCGAGTTGGAGGTCTTTGAGTTCGTCTATGACGGGATGCAAAAGGGGGCGATCGGGGTCAACCTGGGCCGCAACGTGTGGCAGAATCCCTATCCCCTTGCAATGATGAGGGCCCTCAATGCCATCGTTCATGACAAGGCCACCCCGAAGCAGGCACAAGAGGTATACGACGATATCAAGCAGGGAAAACGCCAAGGGTTCAGGGGCGGTGAGTAGGGCCCGGGAATGGTGAAAAAGCTCATTTTTTAGCCGTTATGAATAATCGGTTCTGGTGGAATTATGGGCCGGGATAGGATGATGAGAGTCGCCATGTATTACAGCAACCGGGACGTGCGAATCGAGGAAACGGAGGTACCTCCCATTGGTCCCGGGGAGATCCTCGTGAAGGTAGTGGCCAGCGGCATTTGCGGAAGCGATGTGATGGAGTGGTATAGGCGTGACAAGGTACCGCTGGTCCTGGGGCACGAAGTTTCCGGGGAGGTGGTCTCTGTGGGCGAGGGAGTTGAAAAATTCAAGATCGGGGACCGGGTGGCGGCGACCCATCACGTACCTTGCAACACCTGCCACTATTGTCTCAACGGTCATCACACCGTTTGCGATACCCTCTTGAGGAGGACACATTTTGATCCGGGGGGTTTTGCCGAGTATCTCAGGATACCCGCCATTAACGTGGACAGGGGGGTATTCCCGGTTCCTGAAACAATGAGCTTTGAAGAGGCCTCATTCATGGAACCCCTGGCCTGTGTTCTCCGGGGACAGAGGAACGCGGGGATGGCTCCCGGACAATCCGTCCTGGTCTTGGGCAGCGGCATATCAGGCCTACTTCACGTTGCCCTTGCGAGGAACCTGGGAGCCGGATTTGTAGGGGCGGCAGACACCATACCCTTCCGCCTGGAAAAGGCCTTGGAGATGGGTGCCCACGCGACCTTTCAGGCCGATGAAAAAGTGGTCGAGAATCTGCGCGAACATAACGAGGGCAGATTGGCGGACTTGGTGATCATATGTTTTGATGGCTTCATCCCCCTGGCATTGAAGACCGTAGAAAGGGGCGGCACCGTACTTTTTTTCGCGGGGGCAGCCGAGGGCGCCAAGATTCCAGCTACCATAAATGAACTTTTTTGGAGGACCGAAATCACCCTCACCAGCACCTATGGGGGGAGCCCTGCGGACTGTAGCACGGCTCTGAAGCTCATCAAGGCCGGGGCTGTGGAGGTCAAAAGGCTTATCACCCATAGACTGAGCCTCGCCGAAGCAGGTCTGGGGTTTCGTGCGGTTTCCTCGCCCATGGAACACGACTGTATCAAGGTCATAGTGGAGCCCCAGAGATAGAGGCGAGGCTTGAGTTTGTTCACGGAGTTTCCATGGAAAGGATAGCGGAGCAATGGGAACCAGAGAATATTCGCCGGAGTTTGAAAAGGCCCTGAAGATTGGACGTCCACCCAATATTGTTAAACTGTTTCCCAACTCAAAGGCGTTGTTGGTGAGCGGCAAGGTCATCGACCGTGCCATGATCGCAAAGGGCAAGGCCATGACCATAGCGGCCAACGCCAGGAATCACTTTATTATCAGAGGGGTCCTCAGGGCGGCCCAAAGGGCCAATGCCGCCCTGATCATAGAGATAGCCAAGTCTGAGGGCGGTGCAAACCCCTATTGTGCGGTCAGTTACTGGAATATGGCCCGGCAGGTTGATGCGGTCTGCAACGAACTGGGAATTACAGTCCCTGTCGCCATACATGCGGATCATTACGGTATCAAGAATGAGAAAGATCTTGAGGCGGCCAAGACCGAGATACCTTCCATGTTCGACGCCGGCATCACCTCCATAGCAATAGATGCCTCCCATATGCCTGATGACAGGAACCTGCTGGCAAACATAGAGCTGAGCTCCCATGTTCCTCCATGGGCCGGGTATGAGACAGAGGTGGGAGAAATCAAGGGAAAACAGGGGCTCACCACCGTGGAAGAGGCACTGTTCCTGATTCAGGGATTGAACGCCCACAATATTTTTCCTGACTGGATAGCCCTTAACAATGGCACCACCCACGGGATTCAGGACAGTGAGGCTGGCATCCAGGTGGAACTGACCAGACGTATTCACGATGCCCTTTCCAGGTATGTGGTCTCAGGGGCCCAGCACGGGACTTCAGGGAACGACCCGGATCGCCTTAGAAGGATAGCTTCGGAAACCAGCACCACCAAGGCCAATGTTGCCACCGCCCTCCAAATGATAGCATGGGGGGTGGAGGTCAACGAATACGGCAACGCGGTGATGGATGAAAACGGTGAGCTGATCAAGTTACCCGACAAGGGCGTTACTGAAGAGCTGTGGTCGGAGATGGTGGCCTACGCAAGGGAAAGGGGGCTGAAAGGGGGAGACTACAAGAAGCTGAATCTTCCCTTTGAGAACAAGCTCCACGGCCAGCCCAGGGAGATCAGGGAAAGGATGGTGAAGGGGGTGGAGGATTTTGTATTTGACCTCCTGGTCAATGTATTCAATGCAAGAGATAGCGCTCCCCTGGCAATAGATGCCGTCCTTGAAGCTGGATCTCATGACCTGGGCCCCAAAGGGGAGTGTATAGAGGATCATGCGCAGTGGACTGAAGTCATGATCATGGAAAAGGCAAAGGCCTTGGTCCGGGATAAGGGGCCTGAAGGGGATTTCGAGGACTAAGTATGGAAGACTCAAGGGGGCTGGAAAGCAGGTCTCATGTTTGGATCAAGGATATCAAGGAAGAAGACCAGGTGGAAGGCCTTTACCTGGTCAAGGCAAAGAGGTCTTCTCTGACCAGGAAGGGAGATGCCTATCTCAGCCTGATCCTGGCGGACAAGACCGGCGAGATGGAGGCCAGGGTATGGGAGAGGGCCAGGGAGTTCTCAACGCTCTTCAAGGAAGGGCAGGTGGTTCACATCCAGGGCTATGCCGGCTCCTACAGGGATCAGGTGCAGATAACCATAGCCAGCCTGAGCGTGCCGGAGGAAAGGGTAAGCCCGGACTTCTTCTTGGAGACCAGCAAGAGAGATCCGGCCGAAATGCTGAAGGATATGAGGGAGACCCTGAGACCTATAAGACAGCCCGCTCTCAGGACCCTGGTAGACAGGTTTCTTTCGGACAAAGAGTTTATGTCCCGGTTCAAAGAGGCCCCTGCTGCAAAGAATTTCCATCACAGTTACTTGGGGGGACTGCTGGAACACACCCTCTCTGTGTGCAAGATGTGCTCGTCAGTGGCGGATCATTATGTTGAGCTGGATCGGGATCTGCTTCTTGCCGGAGGCTTTCTTCACGATATCGGCAAGGTAAGAGAGATGAGGTACGAGTATCACATAGACTATACAGATGAGGGGAGATTGCTTGGACACATAATCCTGGGCGTCATCATGCTGGATCAGAAACTGGAGGGCCTCAAGAGTTTCCCAGGGGACATGAAGCTTAGGCTCAAGCACATGATCATAAGCCACCACGGACAATTCGAATTCGGATCCCCAAAGCGCCCAAAGTTCCTGGAGGCCTATGCCTTACACCTGGTGGACGATCTGGATGCCAAAATGAACGGACTGGGGCGCTTCATGGAAAGAGATCAAAAGGAAGGGGCCTGGACGGAATTCAACAGACTCTTTGAACGCTATTTCTTGAAGGGAAGCGTGCCTGATCCCGAGGAGGAGGAAACCACGACGGGTCGAAAAGAGGACGACAGGCAAAAGGTCCTGTTTGAAGAATAGAAAGAAATCAGTCTTCATAGCCGGTCCTGAAAACCACCTCTTGTCTTATTCTCAGTGTATCCAGCACACCTCCAAGTCAGAGCGGTGATACCAAGAGGCCTTCCAAAGCATTTCTGGAGATCTGGGATGTCTGCCGGGGTTTTGAAAAAATACTTTGAAAGGTCTCAAGATGCTGATTGAGGAGAATATATGGAATTCGCAAACCTGCATCTGCATACCCTGTTTTCAGACGGAGCCACCAGCCCTGGTGACCTGGCCGAGGAGGTATTCGGTGAGCCGGGCCTGAAGTACTTTGCTCTTACAGACCACGACACCATGTCAGGGATCGAACCGTTATTCAGGGCCATAAAAAATGAAAGGCCCGGGGAGAAAATATTCATTCCGGGCGTAGAGCTCAGCTTACGGGAAGAAGACCTGGGACTCAATATCCATCTCATCGGGCTCTACCCGGGCGTGAACAGGGAAAACTACAGGGAGGCGCTTGCAAGGATAGACCGTGTACTGGGCGAGTTTTGCCGCACCAGGTCTATAAACAGGGGTTTGAGGGACCTGGACGCAAGGGTGAAGCTGGCCCATGATCTAAACCTGGATGGAATTGCCGATAAGTTCGCCCGTGCGGAGGACGCCATAGGGTTTCTTCGACAGAAGGCGGAGACAAGAAACAGGAAGATCTTTCGAGAGACGGGCAAATCAGGAGACATCATTGAGCACCCCATACCACTTACCTACCAGTTGATCGTGGACCACTGGAAAGAACTTTTTCCCTCAGGGAGCAGGGAGAAGACGATCCTCTATATCCTTCGACCCGATAGCCAGAAGGCCGAGACGCTGGCAGGGATATACGTTTCAGAGGGATTGGGAGGCTCGGAAGCCCGTCGTCTGGCCCTTGAACGGCAGGGGATCCTCTGCAACATCAAACGGCCGGCGATTCAAGAGAAGGGGAGCCTGGATGGCCTCGAAATGCTCAAGAGGTCGGGGGCCGTTTCCATACTCGCCCATCCTGCCATAGACCACAGAAGGATAGACTTCGAGGAATTTGATTCGCGTATCCTCTATCCTCTCCTGGACCACGGTCTTGACGGAATCGAAGTATTCTACCCCTATGACACTTCTTATAGGCCGGAGGCCATTGAGCGGTATGAAGGCATAGCCCGAAAGAGGGGTCTATTGATCTCCGGCGGCACGGATTTCCATGGTGACGGAAGGGTAGGTTTGAGGGAAATCAAACTGGATGTCCGAGAAGCGCAAAGAATAATGGAATTGGGCCGCCACCTTTCGTCTTGAACATCTGGGTTTGACCCCCAAGACAACCCAGGACACAAGACAGTGCCAACCCGCGCCATGTAACAGGATTATAATCTTTTTCGGAACTTTGGCATTTGGCATTTGGCATTGTGGCATTTGGCATTAGGTCGGGCCATCATTTGGCATTAGGTCGGGCCATGCCATCATATTGAATTTTCATGATTTATGTTCCAAGAATGGGTGTTTTCAAGCCCTATATCACCGTTTTTGGCCCCATAATGACCTTCATAGAGAACTGAAGGTTCCGTGAGCTGGTAGACTCCATCCATCCCTACGCTCTGCCTTCCTCTGGCCAATATCCCCAGCTTAGATTTTACACCCTCAACAAAACCTCTGCTGCCCACCGCTATACTCTTTGTCCATCTCTTATCCTGGACATTCTTTTCATCTCTAAGATATTCTTCTACCCACGCGTTGTAAGTAAGACTTAACCAGTTCATAGGATTCAAGCCCAAGCAAGATCCTCAACCGCTCATAATCAATCAACGCATTCTTCCTTTTCGGTTCTTGGATCTCATTGCATCCGCTAAAGGGCCATTGCGAGGGATGGGCGACGATACCAGCACGCACCATGTTCAAGTCAACATAAACAAGGCATCCACAAAGATGGTCTCCTTTCTCTATAGCCGTTGCATGATAGCGATCCTCCCAAAATGCTCCCTTTCCCTCTTTCCTTTGATTGTACTCCTGGCCGATTCGACCCGCAAAAAGTTGGATGGATCTCGGAATGGTGCCCCGATCACAAACGTCCACGACAACGAGATGAATGTGGTTTGAGGTGACTGCGTAATTTAATATGCAGAGGCCATAGCGCTTTTTGGCTTCGAAAAGCCACTGAAGCCACCTGCGCCAATCCTTCGCGAACTTGAGCAAAAATTCTCTCTTATGGCATCGATGAGTAATATGAGGAATGTAGTGCCTTTTCGCTCTCGGCATTGGTATCAGCGAATCGAGCCCTTTTTGCTATCAAAAAGGGCGATATTGGGTCCAAATATGGGGCTCTTTTCGTTTTTTCATCAATAACTTTAAATACTTAACGTGGCCCGACCTCAATCAAAAAGCGACCTCAATCACAATCATTCAATCACCGACCTCAATCACAATCAAAAAATAGAGTATAGCACGCCGCTACCACATGGGCCCTCATCACTTCGGCTGAAATGCTATGGTCATCTTGAAGATCATGGCCGTCTTTGCCCTCACATGTTCTCGGCTACCATGACTGTTAGGTCTCCAAGCATATTCACGTAGCTCCCCATCTCGTTGTCGTACCATCCGTAGATTACCGTCTGGGTGATGGAGATCCTTGCCACGGTTTGACTCAATTGCCGCTGAAGATCCTTGCTGAGCCCAAAGAGCATACCGGGATCCATGGTCACTTCCGCTGTCCTGGTGTGTGTTTCGTGTCCCTCTATGATGGCTGCCGCCCTAGGAATTCCTATGATATCACTGGAGACATTTTGCTCCTCCGTATAATGCAGGTAACCCTTCGGGTCCTTGTCGGCGGTCTCCTTGTAGATCTGGTTGATCATCTCCCTACGAATGGGCTTGCCCGACATGTCTTCCTGGAAGTTGACGACAAGGATGATCAGGGATCCCGTGGTGTTTGGTATGCGGACAGATTCAGCGATAAAACCGATCTGTTTCATTTCAGGGATCACCAACTCGAGGGTCCTTGCCGCACCGGTAGTGGTAAGGATGATGTTATTGAAGATGCTCCGATTTTTTCTCAGGTCGGTGGCCCCGGGCTTGGCAAGACGGTCGAGGACCATCTGGGACGGGGTGACCGCATGGACCGTAGCCATCGAGGCGGTCAAGATCTTCTTGGCCCCGAGATAGTCGATCAGGGGCTTCATCATGTGGGCAAGGCAGGTAGTCGTACATGATGCTCCGGAAATAATGCGGTGAGTCCTCGGATCATAATCGTTATCATTTACGCCCATTACCGTTGTTACGGCATCCTCAGGCATGGCCTTTTTCTTGTCCCTTATCTTGAAGGGGGCGGAGAGTATGACCCTTTCCGCCCCCGAGTCAAGGTGCCCCCTTATGGAGCCCCCGGAGTGCTCCGAAGGTAAGCTCGGGTCCAGGAATTTTCCCGTGGCATCTACGACCAGCTTTACCCCGTAGTCGCCCCACTGGATATCCTTCGGATTCCTGGAGTGCCTTAATATCCTTACGTGGATACCATCGACGTTCATGGTTCCGGCATCTTCATTAACCTGGGAGATGACCCTTTGACCCCTGTGTCCATAGAGGTATTTGTGGAGCGCCCCGTACGTGGAGTCCCTTTCCATATAGTAGGCAATATCCTTGAGAGAAGTCCCGGCCTCTCTCCCTATGTTGACTACGATCTCCTTGAAATGCTTGCGACCGACATGGTGCCAGAGGGTCAATTTGCCGATCCTGCCCAAGCCATTGATGCCCAATTTCAGATCACTCTTTGCTCCATTTCTTTCTTTACCTTCCATGGCAACTTTACCTAGACCTCCTTGATTCTTATCTTGCCAGTGTACACAGAGCCTTTCTGGCCGTCAATGCTTATCCAATTCCCTGTTTTCAATTCGAGACCGTCAATTAAGGATTTGCTGTCCTTTTCCATGCAAACGAGATTGAGGAACCCCACAACACAGGTCTTACCAAGCCTGTGGGCCACGATTGCCGCATGGGACGTGGAACCACCGCGGGCCGTGAGGAGGCCGTCTGTTTCATGGATCTCCATTATGTCATCAGGGACCGTATCACCCCTAATGAGGATTAGAGGGGTTTCGGGTTCCTTGTCTTTCCAATGACGTATCTCATCCATGTTATAGACCACCCTACCTGTCATCGCACCGCCGCTTACACCTATCCCGTGACCGATCAGATGAGATTGTGTCTCGGGAGTAAAGACGAAGGACAGGGCCCTTTTCCTCTCCCTAATGGCCATATCCCTGGTCTGGAGAAAGAAGAGCTTTTCCTTTGACGGGGCCTCGAAGGTAAACTCCATCTCTTGGGGCTCCCATTTTCTGTTGTATATCAGGTGCTTGGCCAGATATCTCAGGATTTTATAGATCTCCGGGAAATGGGTCTCCAGTGTGATTTCCCTGTCCCGGTTTTCCGCCTCAGCCTGTTCCACTGAAACAGGGAGGGTTTCCACCAGCCCCGAGACAACGTCTTCTCCCTGGTTCCCCAAGCTAAAGTCACCCCAGAGCCTCAGCTTGTCTCCCGACCACCTGGGATTATGGGTAAAGACCACCCCGGAGCCTGATTCCTGAGAAAGGTTGCCGAAGACCATTTTTTGAACCGTCACGGCGGTGCCCCAGTCATCGGAAATCCCCATTATCCTGCGGTACGTCTTGGCCTTGGGCGAATACCATGATTCGAAGACCTTGCGAATAACAAGGTAGAGTTGATCAAAGGGGGATTCTTCGATCCGGATTCCCCTGTCTCTTATCAGGTCCTTGTACCTCAGGGCGATATCTTTCATCTGATCCCCGGTAAACTGACGCTTGTAAAGGACCCCGAGGCGTTTCTTGAAATCGGCTATGATCTCGTCAAAATCATCCCTGTTGAGGCCAAAGGCCATCCCATAGGATTGCAGGAATCTGCGATAGCAATCCCATGCCAACCAGGAAGGCCTGGGACCAAGGTCAATTCCCCGGACAATTTCTTCATTTATCCCCACGTTCAAAAAGGTATCCATCATGCCGGGAAGAGAGATAGGGGAGCCGCTTCTGACAGACAAGAGCAAGGGGTTTTTAATGTCGCCGAATCTTTGCTGCGTATACCTTTCCAGCCTGGAAAGCTCTCGAATTATTTGGTCCTTCAGGTTTTTCTCCGCTGGCGGGTAAGTATCGAAGATTTCCTGAAAACGGAAGACCTCGGTAGTGATAATAAAACCCGGTGGGATGGGAAAACCGTTTTCGATGAGTTTTACCAGGTTCAGGCCCTTGTTCCCCAGATAGATAATGTCCCTTACCTTCTTCTTGACCTGGGTAAGAGGAGTGGTGGCATTCTGCGGATCATAGCTCAAAAGTATACGCAGCTTTTCCCTGGGCAGCTTCTCCGATTGCTGAGACAGTGTGTTTACAATTCGACTTATGAAGACATCAAGCTGTTGAAGACCCAGGGAAGAGGTAATCCTTTCCCTCGTGAAAATCTCCGAAACTCGGTCAAGGAGATTTTCGTCATCACTCTGGCCTTCGGGGGGTCTGTATTTGGCCTTCAGTGAGGAGCAGGGTAGCTGCTTGACTACGAGGGCCAGGTTTTCTTCATGGATGCGGTTGAAGAAATCATTGACGATGTTTCTTACGGCATCTGAAAACCCCCTGAATATGTCCAGGTACTGGGTAGAAGAAAACTCCCTCACCTTCAGGGAGTGGGACAGTAAGTCCAGTTGCCTTTCCATGGCCGAGGAAGTGATCCCGTCCAATTTGAGCGCGCGGTAGAAAAGCATCAAGTAGTCATAGATTTGGGAAAGGGTGGCGCTGGTGACGAGTTCAAGGTCGATATCTTTGATCAGATCCTCGAACAGTGTATTGACGATGGCTTCCAAACGGAAGGTCAGTCCCAGGGCATCGAACTTCTTCTCCCGATAGGTCCCGTACATGGACGGTATGTCAACGGCTATATGCCTTTTCCTGTATATGTCTTCCTTCACCTCGTAACGCCTTCGGGAGAGGATGAGTTCCTTCAGGCGTTCGAGGAAGTTGAGGATGCCATTGAGTTTTTTCCTTGGGTCCGCAAGTGACATGGTCTTCTTGAGTTTGTCCAGATCAGGGAATGACCTGGGAGGAAGTTGCCTGAGATATTCCCCAAATTCGACGAACCCCAAGTGGTACTTCTGGTAAAGGAGCCTATAAAAGGATATTGCCAGGCTGACGCGTTCCCTGTCTGCCTCAGAGCTCCCAGGGACCTCATCCTCGATTCCCTTCAGGTCGTCGGCAACCAATAGGTCCTTGACCGTTGAAAGGTTGTTTCTTTCAAAGATGTAGCTAAGGAAGGTATGTGCTCCGTCAACAAAGGGCCCTTCTTCGGATACCTGGGAATAGATGACGGATGGTATATAGGGTTCCAGGCATTGCTTGTCCTTGGTGATCCAAAACTCCAGCAGGGCTCCGACCAGGTCTATGATCTGATTGCTGCTCTCCACGTGGCTCTGTTTTCTCACAAAATGTACGAGTACGTCCTTACGGAGGCATATCTCATCAATCCTTGTGGATATGTCCCTCAAGCGACCTTCTGCCCCGATCTCGTTGAAATAGGCGGGAAAGAGCCGGGTAAGCTGCTTGGTCAGATTGTAGACCGGGCCGATATCGCTGTTCAGGAACTGCGTAATGTCCCGGGGGAAAAGGTCCGTGTCCTTGATGAATACACCCCCAAGGGATAGGTTGATGATTAAGGAAGAGATCAGGGTCTTTGACCACTTAGGATTCAGCTCTATCAATTGGAGCCATGTGCGAATGTTTTGTACATGGTAGGTATTCGCCCTTATTTGCCAGTCGTCGCCCACTCCCTTTAGATCAGGGGTATGGAAACCGAGGGACGCGACCTCTCTGATAAAGAAATCCACGAGGTCGCTTTCGTCGGTCTGGTAAACAGCCTTTCCCATATTGACGAGGCAATTCAGGGCCGTATCAGGGTACTTTCTCACACTGTCCGCCAGAATATTAAAGGTCTTTTGTATGAGCAATTGAATGTTCTCCATCTCTTCATGCTCTATGAGCCAAGATAACGTTTTGTTGATGACCCTCAGAGTATCCTGGTGTATGGAAGACAGCCCGGCAGTTCTCATTATGTGGAGGAGGAAGAGGAGCTTCCAATAGTTCCCCAGGCCGGCCTGATCTCCGGCCTTCAATAGCCTCTGGGGGGTCTCCCTGTAACAATCCACGATTTTGGAGTATCCCGGCAATTGAACGAGGCTTTCCAAGAGAGATCTTGAACCGATACCGTGTTCCTCGAGGACCCTGTCCAGTTCATCTCTGTAAGACCTTACTCGTTCATGGGAGATAGGGGAGAATATTTCAAGGAGGTCCCGGCTGTCCCCTACGCTGTTCAGGCCGGCTTCCTTCAAAAACCAGGTAAGGGGATCCTCCTCACCCAGCCAGTGGCCATAAGACTCCTTGTAGTACTTGGCCAATAGTGTATTGACAGGCCTGAAATCCGAATCCACAGAGATCCTTTCCCCTAGGTCTTGGCCTAGCCTGTTTAACTGGTAAAAGCTCTTCACGTAGAGGAAGAAAAGGTCCCGACCGTAGGAACCGATTCGTTCAAATCCGTAATTGAGGGTGGGTAGAAACCTGGAAAGGTCCGAACCGGCCTCCTTGATGATTTTTTGGATGTAGCGGAGAAGGTTGTCGACGGCTTCTGTCCGGGTCTGGTCATCCTGGGAGTCCTCAAGGGCTTCAAACAATATGTCTAGAAATATCCTGGCAGCTTCGGGACCATCAGGGTGGTTGATCATGAGATGAAAATAATTGAGCGCGTAATTGCGGGCCTCTTTTACAATGAACTGCCAGTTCTTGAGGGGATGGCAAAGCTCCTTGAGGAATGCCTGTAACCCCTCCATGACACCCTGGTATTTTGACATCACCTCCTGGAGGACCAGATATTTTTCGCTAATGGTGATGTCAACGCGGCTCTTGGCCAGGTTTATTTCAAGCGCTTTAGAAGGCATGGTCACTTGGGTGCCCAAGGGAAGTCGGCGGATTTAACAAAAAATAGATGAAAACAATAAAATAATATAAAAGATCATATTATCAAACATTTACAAGCCAAACTTAAGCTTTTGAAGCTCAATATAGTATAAAAACGGGAGTAATATAGTAGTATAGAAGTATAGAGTGAGTGCATTATTCGTTGACATAATATCTCAACTCACCTATATTACCCTCCTTGTTTCGTTTAATGGAACACCTCATAAACCACTATATCACTATAAGCTTCCCAGGAAAAGACCTGAAGGAAAATTGAATCAATTGCAGCCTTGATGAGATGTCTTGGCCATCCCAAAAAAGAAGCCTGACAAACATCGAGGCCAGGAAGATTTCTTGAGGCGAATTGCTTCGATCTAATCTGGGTTGTAGAGCTTTTGAGGCCGGATATTATCAGGGGCTGGTGGCCGGGTCGGACTCCAGGCCCTGCGGTTACTATAAAGGAGGAAGGGTTCGAAAAATGTTCGAGATCAAGAAGGGAAAAGATATTCTCGCGGAAGTGGGAGGTGTCAGATCAATAAAAGAGGCGAGGGACGTCTTTGAACGCTCAATGGACAAAGAAAACCTTGACAAGCTTTACAGGATCAAGAACCAGGAGGCCCTATTGAAAATAGCCAACTCTATCAGTATGTGCCGGCCGGATTCGGTGCTTATCATAAGCGGAACCAAGGAGGATGCCGAAAGGGTGAGGGAGCTGAGCATTGAAAGGGGTGAAGAGGCACCGCTTGCAATGAAAGACCACACCATTCACTTCGACCTGCCACAGGAGCAGGCCCGAATCATTGACCGAACCTTCTATATTGTCAATCCGGATGAAGAGGTCAGCCTCCTGGCAAGGAAGATCGACCGTAACGAGGCCCTTGACTATATCAAGCAGTATATGGTTGGAAGCATGGAGGGGATGATAATGTTCGTGGGCTTCTACTCCAGGGGGCCGATAGGGGCGAAGGCCTCCATCCCGGCCCTTGAGATAACGAGCTCTGCCTACGTCACCCACAGCGCCAACCTGCTTTACAGGGATGTCTACAGGGGCTTCGACCAGGAGGTGGAAAGGGCGGGTGTGTTTTTTACCAATGTGCACAGTCAAGGCCCTAATCGACCCGAGGACCTCCCTAATGCCAGGGTCTTTATGGACAGGAGTTGGCTCACCACCTTCAGCATGTTTTGCACTTACGCGGGCAACACACTGCTTTTGAAAAAGGGCAACCACAGGTTCGCCGTGGACCTGGCGACCTACTACAAACAGGAAGACGAACTATCAGAGCATATGTTCATTACCGGGATTCGAGGCCCGGGCGGTCGAATCACCTTTTTTGCCGGGGCGGCCCCTTCGGGTTGCGGGAAGACGACCACGGCCATGGTCGGAACCGACTTCATAGGAGACGACCTGGCTCAGCTCTGGATAGCGAGTGACGGGACCCTGCGCGCAGTCAACCCGGAAAAGGGTATATTCGGAATCGTCCAAGACGTAAACCGTGAAAGCGATCCGTACCTCATGAAAGTCCTCAGGGAAGAAGGGGCCGAGGTGATCTGGTCCAATGTGCTCATTGATGAAAACAAGGTGCCTCACTGGGTGGGCGACGGTGAAGTGCCGCCCAAGAGGGGAATCAATTTTCAGGGCGAGTGGTGGGAAGGCAAGAAGGATGAAAATGGAAAGGAAATTCCCCTGTCACATCCTAATGCACGCTGCACCCTGGAATGCGTGGCAATAGAAAACTACAACGAGGAGATTGCTGAAGATCCTGCCGGGGTCCCTATCAAGGTCATTACTTACTCCGGCCGCGATAGCGATACCATGCCCCCTGTCTGGGTGGCGAGGACTCCGGATGAAGGTGTAGTGTTGGGCGCGTCTATCTTGTCTGCCGCCACGGCCACCGAGGTAGGAGCCAAGGGGGTGAGGCGCCAACCATGGGCGAACGAGCCTTTCATTCCCGGACCTCTGGCCGATTACATGAAGGCCCAATTCATATTCTTCAACTCCAAGAAGTTCAGCGAGGGGAATCGGCCAATAATCGCCGGTCTCAACTATTTTCTGACGCACGGGGCACGGGGAGGCGAGGGTGATAAGCTCTTGGGTGAAAAGAGGGATGTGAAGGTATGGTTGAGATGGCTGGAGAGACGCGCTAACAATGATGTCGAGGCCATAGAGACCCCCATAGGCTATTTGCCGAGGTACGAAGATTTGAAGAGCATGTTTGAGTCAGAGATAGACAAGGCGTACCCAAAGGAGCTTTATGACAAACAATTCTCCCTATACATAGACAACATAATCGCCCGCATTGACTTGCAAGAGGAGGCCTACAGCAAAGAAGAGAACCTGCCAAAGAGGCTATTCGAGGTATATGAAGAGCAGCGCAAGGGGTTGCTGGCATTAAAGGAAAAGTACGGCCCCATTGTTTCCCCTGACCAGCTCAGGGATGAATCAGGCACGTGACCTTGAAGCCACAAATGGGTGAAACGTTTGATAGCAAAGCCCACTTTTGAAAGGTCTCATGGGACCATGCCTCCGTGGGCCGGAGGGTAAGATCAATGGTACCAGCCTATGGCGCCTTGGCCTCAGGGCGGGGCCGCTCCTGGTAAAGGACCATCATGGGCAGAGGGATCCTGAGCTTGATGGCATCTTCAGGGCAGACGAATACGCAGGCATTACAATGCCAGCATTCATCCGGATATGTAACCTTCGCCACTTCACCCTTCCCCGAGCCGAAGTAGACATCGCACTGACACGCCTCTGCACATTCAAAACAACCTATACACGCTTCTCTGTCCACTACGGGTGGCATTTAGCAATCCTCCTTTTCACCGTCTTATTATGGGTCTCCATTCCATTGCCGGCCTGCCATTCTCTTTTTTCAAGACCAGCAGCTTGGAGAGCTGGGGGTTCGTGAAGGGATAATCGGGCCGAACGTGCTTGCCCCTGGTTTCCCTTCTCTCCTTTGCAGCAATGAATATAAGCTCACCCACCTCCAGCAGGTTAAGGACCTCCAGACAGCGGCACAGCTCATGGGGATTGCCGGCAATGAGACTTTCCTGGGCCTTCTGTTTCAGCCTCCTGAGTGCAAGTGACCCCGCGTCAAGCAGGGTCTCGGAACGCACCTCTCCGGTAAAGTCATACATAATTTGTTGGAGGGCGATATTGGCCTCCTTCCAGCTTGCGCCCCATTCCCTGTTCCGAATCTCTTCCAGGTGGATTACGGCCTCTTCCAATCGGTCCCTTGCATGGTCAATCTCCGGCATACTCATGTCCTTGGCCTGCTCCGCAGCATTCTCTCCTGCGATCCACCCAAAGACAGCGGCCCCTGATATGCCTCCGAAAAATTCGTCTCCGGCGGCATAAAGCCCCTTCATGGAGGTAGCACCTTCCTCATCATAATAGACGCCTCCCCTGGGGAACAATTCATAGTGGTAGGTCCTGAATTCCACGGGGTTTTCCCTTGGATCTATACCTTCTTCCTTGAGGTGATTCAGGAGCCCGGCATTTCCCT
The DNA here is from genome assembly GCA_019308985.1 of Deltaproteobacteria bacterium. The sequence continues at coordinate 31,465 of JAFDHB010000015.1, forward strand.
CGTTGTACAGCCAGTGGTACATGTATTCCAGCTCCTGGTCAGAGAGGCCGTTGCAGTCCATGTAGACGGGACCGCGGCCCGATCGCTTGTAATCCAAGAAAATGTCTTGGTATATATCAACGACCGGATCACCGTACTTGTTGTCGGGCTTCGTGACAAAGGGCCCGACAGGTCTCCCCCGGGGATCCCGCAGTACTCCGGCCCATGTTCCCTTGCCGGCCCTGGCAAAGTAAACAGGCCCACAGCGCAGGATGGGTATCTCTATGTTGACCAGCTCGGCCCCTGCCCTGTATGCCATGGCCCTGCCGTCTCCCACGCAGGTGGGAGAAAGCCTGGTATTGAACAGCCAGGCCGGGGTAGTGGAAGCAGGGTAGAGCCTGATCGCGGAACCGGTCCCAAGGATTACAGTCTTTGCCTTGAAGAACACCATTTCGTCATCCCAGGTGTTTATACCGATTGCCCCTGTCACGCGATTTCCCTCTGTAATCAGGTCAAAGCACATGACCCTGTTGAGGATTTCGGCGCCCTTTCTCAATGTCTGCTCGGTCAGGATCTTTTTCTGGTCCTTCCCCGCATAGTGGATATGGTAGATTGGATTGCCGGGCAAGGCATGCCCTGCCAGCTCGTATTTCCCATTGTATTTCATGGGGATGCCCCAGTCATCCCACAGCTTGACGATCTCTTCTGAACGGAGCAGCCATGTTCGAATAAAAGAGCGGTGTCTCAGCCCGCCTTGCTGACCCAGTTGGAACTCTTCGACAATTGGTTCTACATCACTCCCGTGTATCTCGGGAAGGTAACAGAGAAAATGGTCATTGCCTGTGGCCCCGGATCCGCTGAACATGGTATTTGCCTTCTCTGCGACAAGGGTTTTGGCACCTTTTTCGGCTGCTCGTATGGCGGCCATCAGGCCGGCGATACCTCCGCCGATGCAAAGGACATCGGCTTCAACCGTGCGCTTTGTCATCCTGGTGCTTGACATTTGTGCCTTCTCCTGATGCTAAAGGGATTGATGCGGTTTTCGCTAACCCCTCCGGCCTTCTGATAACCGGGAGTGGTCCATGGGTCCCGGGGGAGACCCTTTGATGCGGACCAAGGAGATTCTATCCGTTCTTCGCCTTTAGTGCAGCCTGGAGCTTTTCACCGAGGGAACCCATGGGTTTCCTTGAATCCGCCGCGTATCTTTGCCATTCAGCCTCACTGCCGGTATCCCCCGGCGCAAGGGTCATCTTCCTTTCCTCCCGGTTGATATCTTCCACCACTACCATGATCGGATTTCCAGGGCGAAGTTTCTCAATATGGGACGAATTGGGCAGGCTCCTTATTTTGGACATGGGCACAAGGCCTGTAATCCCCGGCTCCAGGGACACGAACAGGCCGAACTTCTCCTTGCCCTCCACGACACCCCCCACTGTTTGCCCTACAGCATACTTTTCGCCTATGGTCACCCAGGGGTCCCCTTCCGCCTCTTTGATGCTCAGGGAGATTCTCCGATTCTCAAGATCTATTTCCTTTACCATCACTGCGATCTTATCACCCTGGGAGACCACTTCCTCCGGCTTGAGGATCCTCCTCCCGTAACTCATCTCGCTGATGTGGACCAGGCCCTCTACCCCGGGGGCGATCTCTACAAAGGCCCCGAACTTGGTGCATCTGGTGACCTTGCCCATAACCTTGTCACCGACATGAAATGACTCTCCCACACTATCCCAGGGGTCTCCTGTCACCTGTTTCATGGAAAGGGAAATCTTCTTCTCTCCGGGCCTTTTTCCCTCAGCCATTCCTAGAATTTTCACGGTTACAATATCCCCGGCTCTCAGGATCTCATCCGGCTTTTCTATTCTTGACCAACTGATTTCCGATACATGCACCATGCCCTCGACACCCGGCATCAGTTCAACGAATGCGCCATAAGGCATGAGCTTCGTAACTCGACCCTGGAGCTCCGAATCCGTCTCGAGGCCCTTTAGGAATACCTGTTTCTCCTCCTCAAGTTCCCTCTCCAGTAACATCCGCCTGGAAAGTACTATGTTTCTTCCGTTACCCTCAAGCTGAGTGATGATAAAAGGGAAGGTCTCCCCCACATACTTGTCAGGATCCTCCACGTACTTGAGATCCATCTGGCTTATGGGGCAGAAGGCCCTTTTCCCCATCACCTCCACGTTGAAACCGCCCTTGCACTTGCCCTTGACCTTGCCTTCGACAGGGACTTCCTTTCGAAAGGCCTCTGCCATCATCCTGAGGTTTCCTGTCCCGGACAGGGTCTTGGACAATCGTATCTCGCTTCCGTCAAAGGAGGTGACGTAGAGCTCCACCATGTCTCCTTCCTTGAAGGGCATCTCTCCCTCCTGGTCAAGGAGCTGCTCCCTTTCCACAACCCCGTCGATCTTGGTGCCCGTGTCCACGAAGATATAATCGGTGCCTATGGATATGATCTTGCCCTTGAGTTTATCCCCCAGTTGAAGATCTTCCCTGGTTCGGTCCGTGTAAGCTTTCAGTAGATCACCGAAGCTCTCTTCTCTTGAATCCTTTTCTTCTACCATGCAAATATTCTCCAAAACATAATGATGGAAGATACCCTAATACAACAGAGGGAATATTGCAACGGATCGGGAAAAATTTTTCGAGACCTACCTTCGGCATGTGTCTCGGACTGTCCGGGCGAACCTATTGCCACTCAAATCATATCTTTTCCACTCGACAGAGTAAGGCGGTATGGGGCCACCCTCCCACCTCCGGACTGGAGAACTCCGGCCCGTCAGGGCAGAGGATGTTGGCGTTGGATTCGAATACCCCAAACAATTCCGGTTCCGGCTCTTTTCGCTCCGGAAACCACCATCCATGCTGCACATCCACCATGCGGGGGTCCAGGATATCAGTCACACGCACTTTTACGCGAATGCTACCTTGAGGAGTAACCACGCGCACCCAGTCCCCTTCGACCACATCCAGGGCCGCTGCCGTGTTTGGGTGGAGACTGACGATGGGTCCAGGGTTCTCCTTTCGTGCCCTCTTGATCTGCCTCTGCTCAGAGTGATACATGGGCATGAACCGGCTGCCTGTAATCAGAACCAGGGGGTATTCTTTCCAAATGAGGCGGTCTCCCGCGGGGCTGTGAGGCATCTCCCTGTAAACCGGCAATGGCTCACAACCCAGTTCCTCGAAAATACTGGATCGAAACTCCACCTTTCCGGACGGCGTGCCAAAACCAAACTGCTCGTAGCGCCGGTACTCCCGCCTGCCAAAGAGCCCGTTTTTTTCCACCAACTGCTGGAATCTCAGACCCACAGGCGCCAGGCACCAGTCCCACACCTCATCAATCGTTTCCCAGGGCCAGTGCTCTTCCTGATCGAGCCGGATTGCCAACCCCCGCCAGAAGTCATAAGGATTACGACGCTCATGGAGGGGATCAATCCCCCTCGGGCAGGGTACACAGAAGCCCGGGGTCAACCAGAGCTCGGTCGTTTCTACGGTGGAGCAGATAGGAAAAACATAGTCGGCCAGGGCGGCCGAGGGTGTGAGGTAGTATTCCGCCACAACGTAAAGCTGAAGGGCTTTCAGGGCCTCGTACACACGACGAGTGTTGGCCAATGAGAGCAAAGGATTACTGGCGAGGGATATGGCTGCCGTGACAGGATAGGGTCGCCCCGTGATTATGGTGTCACAGACCGCCCGCGCATGGGCCACGCTGGTCATGTCCGCGTGGGGCGGATGCATGTAATGGCGCGGGAGACGACGGTTGGCCTCCACGTTTCTCTCCCAGCCCGGGAACCCGAAAAGGGGATATTCATCGGCGCCCAACTGCTTGGTCCGCTGCTCTGGGGGGAGGGCCTCGTTAAACTCCAGCTCGTCATTACCGCGGATCCGGCCGATCGGGTCGGCCCAGCCAAGGGGTTCTCCGCCCGGCACATCCAGGTTCCCGGCGATGGCTTTAAGGATGGCACGGGCCCTTGCGGCCTGGGTGGCATTCACGCCCTGCTTGTCAATGCCAAAACCCCAGGTGATGATTGCGGGCCTACTCATGGCATAGAGCCTGGCCGACTTGACCACCAGCTCAGGAGTGAGCCATGTAATCTCTGCCACACGCTGCGGTGTGTATTCTGCTACGGCGGTCTCCAGATCCTCGAATCCCACGGTCCAGTTCTTGACAAAGTCCCGGTCATAGAGCTCATCCTCAATGATAATTTTCAACCATCCCAGCATCAGGGCGACATCAGTGCCCGGTCGGATCTGGAGGAAGATATCCGCCTTTTCCGCCTCGGGGATGCGACGGGGGTCCACCACTATGAGCCGGGCGCCGTTCTTTTTGGCCTTGAGGATCATGGGGTAGAGACCGATGGGATCAGATTGGGAAGGTGCATGCCCCCACAGAACCACGCACTTGGCCTGCATCACTTCGCCTCGGGTAAAGCCGCCGTAGGTGGCATATTCCACGGTCTGGCTGGGGCACATGCACACATTGTTGGCTCCGAAGATATTGGGCGAACCGAATAGGTTAAAAAACCTTCGCTCATCCCAGTGGTAGGTCCGTTTGGTACCGTGTGTGAAGGCCAGGGTCTCTGCACCGTACCTGTCACGCAGATAGGAAAGCTTCTCCGAGACCTCGTCCAGCGCCTGCTCCCAGGTGATGCGTTCCCATTGGCCGGCGCCCCGCGCGCCTTTTCGTTTGAGCGGGTAATTGAGGCGACCCGGATGATAAACATGGTCCAGCATCAGCTTTCCGCGATTGCAGATACGTCCTCTGGTGATAGGATGCTCCCTGTCCCCAGTTACCTTGACCGCCCTGCCGTTCTCTATCTCCAATCGGAGACCGCAGCGTGGATGGCACAACCCGCAATAGGTTCTCCTGATTTCCTTCATGAGCGACCTCTCTTGAAAAGGGTTTGTATGGTTATTGTTGAATTTCAAAAAGGATGCGGTTTCCCTTCATGAGACGGAAAGTTGCCATGATCCCTCTTTCCCTTGTAGGAGCAACCTCCTGGTTGCGATCATGAGCATTTTACTCCGTATCAAAGTATTCATGGCAAACCAATACCCGTTAAAGTAATAGGGGATATCATTGGTGTCCAAAATCTCTTGCAAGTATACGTCCTTATTCGCACCGTCAACAAAATCCCAATGTCATACCCGTGAACACGGGCATCCAGAGAACGTGATTTCCTATCAGCAGACTAGATTCCTGCTGGAGTTTATCCCGCACCTGTGATGCGGGGCAGGAATGACAGAATGAGGTTGCTATCGTAATAATCTCCTGTGATACGCGGCACTATTGCACTTAGGGTTACATCCGCTTTTCGTTTTTGGACAACAGTGAGGGGATATAAATCCTTTTGATTGATGTGTCTGTCATGGTCATGTATTGTCTGAATTCAGCCAGCATAATTTATCTATCTAGGTTAGAGAAATGAAACGACAGTTTTCCCATACTGTTCTTATACTGCGATATTCTAGGCTATAAGTCAAATTACTCCTTTTCCCTATTGACACTCAGACATCCTTGCCATATTCTACCACCAATTACCATGACGGAGACAAGGAAATGTTCGGCCAAGAAAACCATAATGAGAATAGAACTTGTCAGAACAAATGGCAAAATACAGGATAGTAAAAATTGAAACCCTGATACAGATGACCAAATGAAGACGACTCAATATTTCGAATACACCAGAAAGAGGTCGGAGCGAGCACAAATCAGAGAAGAATGGATAGAATATGTAATTAAACATCCGCAAAAGGTCGCTATCCAATCTGATGGAAGGATCAGAAAATGGGCATGAGGAGTCACGCCCGGGTGAATCAGGACGACTGATCCGCTTTTCAAGGTTTTTCCTGGTTCCAGTATTTTCGTCGGATATCCTTTTTCAAGAACCGGCCCGCTCTCCCCCAAACTATCTCCTTGTGGGCAGGAAGGACCCCCTCTTCTATCTTTGGCTCAGGCTGTTTGTCAGGCCCGGGGGTTCGATCATAGGGATGGAACTCCTATTTGAGTAGATGGCTATTTTTGTCAATATATTTATATCCAATACTTTGATTACTATTTCAGGCTTTTATAATCAGCCCTAATCGAATATCAAATCTCGGCATACAATTAGCATTTTCAAATTCACTCGGTTACACAGGGCGGTTTGGGCTTGAGGTTTG
>JAFDHB010000016.1 GCA_019308985.1 Deltaproteobacteria bacterium
AAAGGGGAATTCATGCTGAAAGTTTCCCCTGATGTGCGGGAGTGGGCATGGGGTGAGTACCAAGAAAGGGGTTACCCATTTCCCTGTGGATCAAAAGCAGGAAAAGACTATCAGCGTAAAAAGCGAGCGTAAAAAGCGCTAAAAAGCGCGTAAAAAGCGGGACGACCTTCAATATTCAAATAACGCAATTATCAAGCTCCGGTGCCCTTTGTTTTTGCAGTCTTCGGCCAGCACTGAATCAGCCAACTGAAAGGGCCAGAGGCCACGTCAAATCTCCTGACCCAAATCCACCACTGACGTATGGAGCAATTATTGAGTTATTGAAGGTCGTCCCGCTTTTACGCTTTGAAGGTCGTCCCGCTTTTACGCTTTCTCGCAGCATAAAGCGAATGGTGCAGCCTCGTAAAACACGACCGAACGGTGATAGCTGGGAGAGTTTGGTTGAGGGATAAACCCCGCTAAGCGGGGATACACGCCGATCCTCTAATTATTGGGAGAAGGCCGGTGCCATCAGGGAAGCAAAGGGCGAGAGCACCTGATGGGGACCCGGGGTAGGGCCAGTGGCATGCGGTGAAAGGTAACGGAGGTAGGGCCTGAGATCCCAGCGTCTCCGCAGGACTCCAACTGCGGTAAGCCTTTCTCAAATCGGGTAAAAGCGGTAAGAGGCGGGTTATGGGCGTAGGGAAGTCGGAGTGGTCTTGAAGTGATGAAGGGTAAGACAACATAACTTACCTAGAGCGTGGGACCATACTTCGACCACGTTTGGACTGTAAGTTGAGATGCGAAACAGTGGGTTTATTGGAGACATAGGGATAAAGCCCGGGATTAGGGACTCCCGAGACCAAATCCCTGCTGTAGCCGTTGGAGACTGGTGCGGCTGACAGGCCAAGAATAAGCCGTCTCAAACTATGTTTTGATGGACCGACGAGTTGCATCTCTATCCGGTAACGGTAAGAAGGCATGAGTGCTCAAGGAGCTATTAACGTGCGCCATAAGGTTTCTGACTTACAGTGTAAACTGTCCCATGCAGCGAAACAGTCGCTGGATAGGAAATTCGGAGCTTTGTTCGAGATCGGATACGAATATTCCTGAAGCGGAAGTACAGTGATCAATCGAGGGGCACAAGGAGAGTCCACGGCAATTTACCTGGTCGACTGGGATTATACCAGTTCGCTTAATCGCTGTGCATCAACGACAACGGTTGCTGATAAGCACATGGGGAAGGTCGTCGGTGAGCCGTAACGGGGAAAACTCGACTTACGGTTCGACGAGGGGGCCAAGGGAAGGTTGATGTAGTCAACTGCACCGAGGTTCTACTCTACCAGTAAGTGCCCGAGAGTGCTTCTTTTCTTGTGGGGTGGGGCCGGCAACATGGTTGCCTAACTCCATAAGGCGGCAACACGGTTGCCTTGGTCCATAGTTTGAGGGGATCGCAACTGAAAGTTGCTCTTACAGGGGGAGGGGTGTCAGGGTCAAGGCGAAGAGATTGCCATGCTTGGACGAACAGAGTGTGCTTGTTGGGCTTTCCGTCCGTTTGGTCGCTTGGTCCGCCTGGTTCGATTAACCTGGTTCCTGGTTCGGGTCCATCAATTTACTCTCTGCATCGTGAAAGAGGGGGTCACCCATTTCCCCGAAACGAAAAAGCCCTGGAAGTTGTCTTAATTCCAGGGCTTTACGGACTTTCTAGGATGTTGTCGGATTATCGTTTGGCGGAGGGAGTAGGATTCGAACCCACGGTCCACCTTAGGCGGACAGCGGTTTTCAAGACCGCCGCCTTAAACCACTCGGCCATCCCTCCACCGATTCAGGATTTCTATTGTTCAAATATTACCACGGACATCATATCCAGTCAAAATTTTTTGATACCAACATTCCGTTCACTTCCCGGCCATCCTCTCCCTCATTTTGGTGATCGTGCCCGCGTAGTTATTACTGTAAAATATGGCTGATCCTGCAACGAATACGTCCGCCCCTGCCGCGGAAACCGCTCCAATGGTATCCGGGGCGATTCCGCCGTCTACCTCTATCTCCACGTCAAGGCCCCTCTCATCTATCATCTCTCTGAGTCTGGCAATCTTGGGTACAACGCTCCTGATAAATTCCTGGGCCTCGAACCCGGGGTTCACCGTCATAAGAAGGACCATGTCCACGTCTTCCAGGACATATTCCAGAGTGCTCAATGGGGTACCGGGGTTCAGGGATATGGCCGGCTTTGCCCCGGTCTTCCTGATGAGCTGAACAGACCTGTGGATGTGATCTACCGCCTCCACATGGACGGTAAGGATATCTGCTCCCGCCTTTACAAAATCATGGATAAACTGGTCCGGATTGGATATCATGAGATGCACATCAAGTGGCAGCCTGGTAATGGAGCGAACCGCTTTCACTACCATCGGACCGATGGTGATATTGGGCACGAAGTGGCCGTCCATTACGTCTAGGTGTATGTAGTCAGCCCCCGCCCTTTCAACCGCCTTAACTTCTTCTCCCAGCCGCGTAAAGTCTGCCGATAAAACAGACGGTGCTATCTTCCCCATCCACATTCCTCCCTGCTTTCTATTTTATTTTTCAAACAAGGCGGCAAAAAAACCGTCCGTGCCGTGTACGTTGGGAAACGTACGGAAAAATCCATGATCATCAACCAGATCTTGAGCCCACTCAGGCGCACACTCTCTCAGATCCAATAGTCTGATACCTTCTTGACTCCTCAGGCAACGTTCCACTACGCCCTCGTTTTCCTCCCTTGAGATCGTGCATGTGACATAGAGCATCCTGCCCCCTGGTTTCAATAGGGGTAGAGCCCCATTAACAATCTTCTCCTGGAGGTCCGCCAGTCTGGCAATGTCCCTTTCTTTCCTGTTCCATTTGCCGTCAGGGTGCCTTGCCAGCACGCCCAACCCCGAGCATGGAGCATCTACCATGATCCGGTCAAAGGCGGAGCGGAAGACAAAGGAGAGGGCGGCCGTGGCATCGGCCTGGATCGGGAGGATGTTCTTGATACCCAGCCTTCTCCTGTTTCTGTCCAGACTTACCAGCCTGCCGTGATTGATGTCAAGGGCGACCAGCCTGCCCCTATCACCCATCAACCCTGAAATGTGGGTCGTCTTTCCCCCAAAACCGGCGCACAGATCCAGGACGATCTCCCAGGGCAAGGGCCCGAGGAGGTGAGATGTCATCTGGGCCGCCTGGTCCTGGACCTGGAAGAAACCTTTCTCAAAGGAACCCAGTCCATCTACCCTCCCCCTGAAATCCTTAAAGATCACTGCCTCAGGTGAATACTTCCCCGGTTCTCCGGCCACTCCTTCCTTTTCCAACTCTTCTATGAGGGCTTCCCGGCTGATCTTTAAGGAATTGGCCCTTACCTGAATGGGACGAACTTGATTTTGGGCATCCAGCAAGGACTCCGTAAATGAGTCTCCCAGTTCCCTGATCCATTTCTCCACCAGCCACCGGGGATAGGAATAATAGACCGAGAGGTATCCGACCCTATCCCTGATGGGATCGGGAAAGCCTATATTATCTTTATTCCTGCATATGCTCCTGAGTACCCCGTTGACAAATGATATTACGTACCGGGCCCTGCCTTCCCTCTTTGCCTGCTTGACCGCCTCATCTACGGCGGCTGATTCCGGCACCCTATCCAAGAACAATATCTGATAAAGGGCCAGCCTCAATATATTCAGTATACTGGGCGATACCTTTCTCTTTGGGAAATCCAGTGACTGCTCTATAATCCAGTCCAAGCGCCCCCACCACCGCAACACCCCTTGGACCAACTGGACCACAAAAGCCCTGTCGCGCTCGTCCAGATCAGGATTCTTTCCAAAAAGTTCCTGGAGGTAGGTACCAAGGGGTTCTGGTCTACTTGACAGCCTGTTCAACAGAATCAGGGCGAGATCTCTTGGACTCTTCAATGCTATTCTCCAAGAATGCACTCATGGCGCTCTCAACACTAATGATGTCAACATCAGTATTATAGCATGGGCCATTCGGTCTCCTACGTTCCCAACATGGTGCCCTCGGGCAAGGGACACCCGCGTAAAAATGTTTCAGCGTCCAACCTCTTTCTCCCTGGCAGTTGCATTTCCCTGACTTCCACCGCGCCCTTGCCCGTACCAACGACTATTCCTTCTCTGCCCATCCCCAGGACTTCGCCCGCAGCGGCTACGGTGTAGTCTTCATCTGCAACCCTGGAAGAGAATAGCTTCACTTCCTTGCCCTGCCATGTCGTGAAGGCGCCGGGCCTTGGATCAAGCGCCCTGATAAGTGCTGATATCGCGGCTGCCTCCTTTTTCCAATCAATCAGGCATAGCCTCCGGTCTATCTTGGGGGCATAGGTCGCTTTTGTGTGGTCCTGGGGTTTCTCGACCACTTTCCCCTCACCCATAAGTCTGAGAAACCTGAGTATCATCTCCCCCGCCCTCTGGGCTAGCCTGTCGTGAAGGTGACCGGCTGTCTCATCCGGTAATATCGCCACCTCCTCCTGGTAAAGGATAGGGCCTGTATCAAGGCCCTCATCCATCCTTATTATGGTCAGCCCCGTCCTTGACTCATTGTTCAAGATGCAAGTTTGTATCGGTGCCGCGCCCCGGTATTTAGGCAAGAGTGAAGCGTGGATATTTATCACTCCCCACCTAGGGATTTCCAACAGGGGCTTCTTTAGGATCTGCCCGAACGCAACGACCACTATCATGTCCGGCGCCTTCTGTCTCACTACGTCGCAAAAATCCCTCTCAGATACGCTTTCCGGCTGTAGCACCTCCAAACCCTTTTCCATGGCCAAGACCTTGACCGGGGGAGATGCGGGTTTCTTTCCCCTGCCCTTGGGCCTGTCGGGTTGCGTGATCACCGAGGAAATTTTATATCCCTGACCGATGAGGGCCTTTAAAGGGGAAAGGGCGAATTCCGGTGTGCCCATATAGATAAGAATGGGTCTCTCGGGAAACTTTTCGCCGGAACGATGTGTAATCATTATTTATCCTGTGACATTCCCCTTTTCAGCATCTTCTTCAATTTCTTGTTATAAAGGGCTCTCTTGAGGCTGCTTACGTGGTCTATGAACAGGACTCCGTTCAAGTGATCTATCTCATGTTGCAAACACACGGACAGAAGTCCTTCCGCGTCGATTTCTACCGGCCTTCCGTGCCTGTCCACACCCGTCACCTTTACGTATGCCGGCCTCGTGATTTCCGCGGAAAAATCGATGACACTCAGACACGATTCCTCCTGGGTGGCCTTGCCTTCCGCCTGGACGATCTCCGGATTTATCAGTACGCAAAGATTAGGACCCTCCTCCCTGGGAGATAAATCGAAGACGATAATCCGAACAGGCTCACCTACCTGATTGGCGGCCAGGCCTATCCCAGGCGCGGCATACATGGTCACCGCCATCCTGTCTATAAGGGCCTGAATTTCTTCATCGATATTTTCCACGGCCCTGGCCTTTTCCCGGAGCACGGGTTCAGGATAGGTGAATACCTTCATGGGCTTGTGATTATTACCGCTCAAGACAAGAACCCTACCTTTCCTGCTGTTTTGTTTTTCCAGTACGATAAACTGGCTCTTGAACTCCCTGGTCTTTTTTCATCGCAACTATCAATCCTATTGTTAATAATATTAAATCCTGGGCTGGAATAAATCAAGTTAAGGCCGCATCAAATCTTTCTTGACTTTCTCGAAGGGAATCCATTATTGAGGAACTCATGAAAGATATGGCAAATTTTCTTTTTGAAGTGGGGATGCTCAAGAAGACGCCGAGAACCGGATATCAATTCCTTGGCTCCGGCCGTGAATCCGTGGCGGACCATTCCTTCAGGACTGCTGTCATAGGATACATCCTCGCGAAGAAGGAGCCTGGGGCGGATCCACTCAAGACCATCCTTATGTGTCTTTTTCATGACCTCCCTGAAGCCAGAACCGGTGACCATAACTACGTCAACAAGAGATATGTACAGGTGGACGAAGAAGGAGCCCTCAGGGATCTGGCTTCCAAGTTGCCCTTTGGCGGCGAGATTGTTTCCTTGGTACGGGAATTCAACGACGGCAAGTCCAGGGAAGCAAACATGGCGAGAGACGCAGACCAAATCGACTTGATCGTGGAACTCAAGGAACAAAAGGATCTGGGCAACAAGTATGCCGAAGAGTGGCTTAGCTACGCATTGAAGAGGCTCACTACCGAAACCGCGAGAAAAATGGCCGACGCGATCTTGAATACGGATAGTACCGAGTGGTGGTTTGAAAAAAAGACAGACTGGTGGGTAAATGGCCCCCAAAATAATCGACAGGGGAAGAAATAGGTCAACCCTCACTTCCCAGGGCATGATCTTCAAGATCACCTTTGCCGTTTCCCTCTTTCTCCATGCCGCAGTGGTCTTTTCCTTGAGGGACGTCTTGGTCCTTCAATGGGAACCTCCGGACCTCAGGACTTACAGGATAGAGTTGGTCCGGCCCCCGGCCAAAGACCTGGATCAGCTTGATACCCATAGGGCCGAGATATCCGGGATAAGGGACCAAAAGGAGACACCACCCGATCAGAGCGAGGATACTATCTCCCTTGATACCTCGGACAAGAGATATGTCTCCTACGCAAGGGCGATAAAAGAGAACATCTTGGTCCACTGGCGATATCCGCCGGAGGCCAAAAATGCATTGCTCGAGGGCAAGCTTAGGATCACCTTCACTCTCGACAGAGGCGGCAGGGTCATCGCTATAAAGGTCTCAAAGGCATCGGGACATGACGTCCTTGACCACGAGGCGGTCAGGGCCATAAATGCCGCTTCCCCCTTTCCCCCCTTCCCACCACACATTACCGTGAGCCGCCTCCACATAAACGCGGACTTTGAATACCGCCTCAAGAGGAGAAAACAATAGCGAGGCAGGAATGATAGCACACTCGATTTCTTTGGGGGGATTGGTTATCAGTTATCGGTTATTGGTTATTGGTTATTGGTTTTAGAGTTGGACTCCCCAAATCATATTCTTTCTCCACCGGACATGCGAAAATTACCGGTTAGCTGGGTCCTAAAAAGAGATTACCGGCAACCGATAACAAATAACCGATAACTGGCAACTGGCAACTGGTAACAGACCAAGGAACGAACAATGAGCTTTGCCATCAACCACTGACCTGGTGCATCTCTTACGTGGGGATGCAGTTCCTTGACTTGAGTAATATCATGATTAGTATAGCAATTAACGATCCCCAATGGGGTCGACATCTTATCGCACATCCAATCTCTCAAACACAAAAAGGTGAAAAGACGAGCTTATGGCCGGCAAAGACTATTACAAGATTCTCGGTGTATCCAGGTCTGCCTCTGCGGATGAGATAAAAAAGGCCTATCGAAAGCTGGCCATGAAGTACCATCCCGACAAAAACAAGGGCAACAAGGAGGCGGAGGCCAGATTCAAAGAGATCAGCGAGGCCTATGCCGTATTGAGTGACCCAGAAAAGAGAAAACAGTACGACACCTTCGGGGCCGAAGGGTTCAACAGGCGCTTCACCCAGGAAGACATCTTCAGGGATTTCGATTTTAGCAGCATTTTCAAAGAATTCGGCTTTGGGACCAGCGGAGGAGTTCATAACCTGTTCAGCCAAATTTTTGGGGGGATAAGGCATGACCCCTTCAGAGAGAGGAGATCCCCTTTCGCTTCGTCCTTCGGCGGCTTTGAAGGCCATGGCCAACCCCCCAAGGGTCGGGACCTGGTGTACGAATTACCAATTACCCTTGAAGAGGCTGCAACGACCACTGACAAGGTCATATCCCACAGGGTCGGGGGGCTGCAACAAGACCTGTCCGTAAAAATCCATGCCGGCATAGATACCGGGAAAAAGCTCAGACTCCGGGGGAAAGGTGAACCGAGCGCTTACGGAGGCCCCAACGGAGACCTCTATATCCAGATCAAGGTCCTGGATCACCCTCTTTTCAAGAGAGAAGGAGATGATCTTGTTTACAGGAAAGAGATCAAGTACTCGGAAGCCGTGCTCGGAACCGAGATCGAAGTACCAACCATCGACAACAAGACACTAAAGCTGAAGATCAACCCTGGTACCCGGGATAACGCCAAGTTCAGGTTGAAGGGCTATGGTATGCCCCGAATGAACGGAAACGGGAGGGGCGATGCCTATGTACAGGTGAATATCGACGTACCCAAGAAGCTGAGCAAGAAGCAACTGGCCCTCGTCAAGGAGTTGGCGGATGCTGGATTGTAGGTCTTAGATGAAAGCCTTGGCTGTATTTTCCGGAGGTCTGGACAGCATGCTCGCCGTCCAACTTGTACGGGTTCAGGAGATTGAAATTCTGGGCCTTTTTTTTGAAACTCCGTTTTTCACTTCCTCGGGCGCCAGGAAATCCGCAGCCCATATCAAGCTGCCTCTCGAGGTCATCGACATAACGGAAAGTCACCTGGAAGTGGTGAAGGATCCAAAGCACGGCTACGGCGAAAACATGAATCCCTGCATCGATTGCCACATCTTGATGCTGCGTAAGGCAGGCGAGAAGCTGGAGGAAGAAAGGGCTGACTTTATCATCACAGGAGAAGTCCTTGGGCAAAGGCCCATGTCTCAGAACAGGAAGGCCCTTGACGTAGTTGCATCTGAGAGCGGGAGGCCGGGGCTGGTTCTGCGTCCCCTCTCGGCAAAACTCCTGCCTAAAACGATCCCAGAGGAGAAAGGGTGGGTGGATAGGGACAGGCTCATGGGATTTTCAGGTCGATCTCGAAAGCCCCAGATGGAACTTGCCAGGGAACTGGGCATAAGGGAGTTTCCCACCCCCGCAGGGGGGTGTCTCCTCACAGATCCCGGGTTTTCTCGAAGGTTGAAGGATCTCTTGACCTTTTCCCGTGACTTCGACCTGAGGGACATCGAGCTGCTCAAAGTGGGAAGGCATTTCAGGATTGACCCTGGGACCAAGGTGGTTATCGGCCGCAACGAGAGAGAGAACAGGATCATTAGGTCCCTTTACAGGGAGGGTGATCTCCTATTGAAGCCTGTTTCGGGCCCGGGACCGACCGTGCTCGTGGTGGGAGAGACCTCCCCGGAACAGGAAGAGATGGCTGCATCAATGACAGCCGCTTACTGCGACCCGGGCGATGGAGAGGAGACCGTTATCGGTTTGCGCTCAAGGGCCTCACAGGTAAGCATCAGGGTCAAGAGGAGAGAAAAAAGAGAATTTCAGGCATACATGATTTGATCGGGCAGACGGAAAGCCCCCTATTGCCTGAGGAGCCTCCTTATGAAAGATTTGCCCTTCAAGGCTTTGATACGCCTTTCCCTGTCCGCGATTTCGTTTTCATAGAAGCTTATCTGAACCTCCGCCTTTTGGCGGTCTTGCATCAACTTGTTTATCGTGACATTCAGCTCCAAGATGTTCAGCCTTTCCTGTCGTGTCAGCTCTTCCCCCTTGGAGTCTCGCAGCGCATCGACCTTGCGGCTCAACTCGGCTATTTGACCGCTTAACCTGTTAACCCTGTCTTTCTGGAGCTCAATGAGGGCATTCAGTCGGGTTACCTCCTCCCTGAGGCCCTCCTCCTTCTCCATGGTGAAATAGAGTACCAAGAAGGTAACGGCTCCCAGCAGAATTGCAATGGAAACCATCCTGAAGAGGACCTTACCCGTTGTACTGACCGGGCGGAAGAGGACTTTCAATCTGCCGAAAGTGGACAGCATGGAGTCCTTCTTGGTGAAAGTCGCGGATCGCCCTTCCACCAGATCCTGGACGCCCTGAACCGCACCTGCCAGCGCCTTCACGTCCTCCTCCAATTCCCTTCCCAGTTGTCCGGCGGAACACTTCTGAAGGATCTTCTCGTCAGGTTCCCGCAATAACCGGACCTTGTCTTGAAACTCTCGGATAAGGTTGTCCGCCTCGACCTCACGGACCAATTTGCCGGGGAACCTCCTCTTCAGTGCCTGAATCTCTTTCTTCAATTCCTGCGCGTGCTTCAGAAGGTCCTCTCCTATCTTCTTCAGCATGAGTTCGCTGGACACGTACTCCCTGCCCACGCTCAGCATGAGCACCTGCTCCCTTATCCTGTGTAAGGGCCTCGATGTTTGTCTCTCAACCATGAAAACCTATGGGGGCGCTAGAAAATGGCATCGAATTGGCAAGCGCTGAAGCAGGTCATGCATTTTATGCACTTGCTTTTATCTATGTAAGCGGGTTTTTTCTTTTCCCATTGGATCGCCCCCACCGGGCAACCCTTGAAACACAGACCGCACTTCTTACAAAGGTCTTGATCAACCTCAAAGCTGAGCAAGGCGCTGCACCTCTTTGCCGGGCACTTCTTTTCATGGATATGGGCCTCGTATTCCTCCCTGAAATACTGCAAGGTAGAGATCACCGGGTTGGGGGCCGTCTGTCCAAGACCGCACATGGAAGCCTCCTTGACGAACCGGCTCAGCTCCCATAGATCCTCCATGTCTCTTACTTCACCCTTGCCCTGTGTAATTTTCTCCAGAATCTCCAGCATACGGCTTGTTCCTTCCCGGCAGGGGGCGCACTTTCCACAGGATTCCTCCTTGCAAAAATCAATAAAGAAACGGGCCATGTCCACCATGCAAGTATGATCATCCATGACGATCATTCCCCCCGAACCCATAATGGCCCCAACCTTGCTGATGGATTCAAAGTCCACGGGCGTATCAATATGGGCCTCAGGGATGCAGCCTCCGGATGGGCCTCCAAGCTGAACCGCCTTGAACTTGCGCTTCTTCTGGCGCATGCCGCCGCCAATATCAAAAATAATGGTACGCAGCGTGGTCCCCATGGGCACCTCAACCAGGCCGATGTTCTTTACATCTCCTGTCAGGGCGAAAATCTTGGTACCATTGCTTGTTTCCGTTCCTATTGCAGCGTACCAATCCCCTCCATTGATGATAATTTGCGGCACATTCGCATAGGTCTCCACGTTGTTTAATACGGTCGGCCTTTTCCATAATCCCTCTTGGGCCGGGAAAGGAGGCCTGGGCCTGGGCATTCCCCTTTTCCCCTCGATGGAATGCATCAAGGCGGTTTCTTCGCCGCACACAAAGGCGCCCGCCCCCTGGTAGATCTCTATATCAAAATCGAATCCGCTGCCCAAGATGTCCTTTCCCAGCAGCCCGTACTCCCTGGCCTGACGTATCGCTATGTCCAGTCTCCGCAAGGCAAGGGGATACTCAGCCCGGCAGTAAATATATCCCTGATGGGCACCTATGGCCTTGGCAGCTATGATCATACCTTCCAGGACCGCGTGGGGATCCGCCTCTAGGACGCTCCTGTCCATAAAGGCCCCTGGGTCCCCTTCGTCCGCGTTGCACAGTGCGTACTTGGTCTCACCCTTGGCTCTCCTGGCAAACTCCCACTTGAGGCCTGTTGGAAAACCGGCTCCACCTCTTCCCCTCAGGCCGGATTTCTTCACTTCATTGATGATCTCTTCCGCGGTCATTTCGGTCAAAGCCTTTGCAGCGGCCAGGTATCCGTCCTTTCCGATATATTCATCGATCTTTTCAGGGTCAATGCCCTTATGGCGAAGGACGATCTCCTCCTGGTACTTGAAGAAGGGCAAATCTCTTAGATAGGGGACCGCCTTCTCCTGCTGTGTCTTTCCACCTGTTTGACCGGCTTCCATTTCGGACATGACTCCCATCTCCTTTGTTTTCATCCACAGACTTAGTATCTATGTTATCTTGGCCAGAGCAAAATCTGTTTGTACCTTCCCCCCGAGGACGTGTCCCTCAAACACCTGCCTTGCCTTTTCCGCATCCAGATTGTAGTAAAGGACTCCCTCTTCTCCCAACCGGCGGACGGTTATGTTGGGTTCACTGCTGCACATGCCCATACACCCTGAAATAACAATCTTGATATCCTTCCTGCCGGATTTGGCCACTTCCTCCTTCAGGGCCTCCATCACCTGATCCCCGCCCGCGGCGATACCGCAGGTTCCTAAATGAACCGTTATTTTTACTGCATGACCCCCTTCTCCAAGGGTCTCCTCTTTAGTCACCCTTTCTTTGATACGGGATAGATCTTCCACGGTGAGCTTAGCCATGATAAAACTCCTTCCCGACGAGTATCGCCCCTTCTCTAAGGGTCAGACTATTCATATCGTTCCAGGATCTTCAGGATCGTCTCCGGACTTACCCCCCCATGGGTGTCATTATCAACCACAACGACAGGCGCTAAGCCGCATGCGCCGAGACAACGGACCGCCTCAAGGGAAAATCTCCTATCCTCTGTGGTGGCCCCCACCTCAAGGTTCAGCTCCGACTTGAGGCGGTTTATCACCTCTGCTATCCCCCTCACATAGCAGGCCGTGCCCAAGCACACCTTTATGGTGTGCCTGCCCTTGGGCACCATGGAAAAGAATGAGTAGAAAGTTACCACTCCGTACACGGTACTTCCGGGGATATTCAATTCACGGGCAATGTAGTCCTGGAGTTCCTGGGGCAGGTACCCGACGACTGCCTGGCATTCCTCGAGGACGGGTATAAGGCAGCCGGGTTTTCCATTGTAACGCTCAATAACCTCGTTCACCTTGGTCATGATTTCCGGTGTCAAATCAGGATTCAGGGATTGAAGATCTTGAATATAGTACATCGACACACTCCTTGAAATCCATGGTTTCAAACTCGTCACTCGTAACTCGTGTCTCGTAACTTGTTACTTGTTTACCCTTCCTGCCTCTCGATCCTTACGGCGCACACCTTATATTCAGGGATCTTGGCGATCGGATCCAATGCAGGGTTCGTCAAGAGGTTGGCAGCGGCCTCTGCAAAGTGAAAGGGGATGAATACCGTCCCCTGAACGGCCTGGCTGCTTATCTTGGTCCTGGCGGTGATGTATCCACGCCTGGAGACAACTTTCAGGAGTGCCTCATCCTTCAGGTCGTATTTCTCGGCATCCTGGGGTGAGATCTCAACATAGCATTCAGGGGCCTTTTGGTTGAGACCCGGGGTCTTCATGGTCATGGTGCCCGTATGATACTGGTAGAGCAACCTGCCCGTGGTCAGATACAATGGATACTCATCATCCGGAAGTTCAGCAGGAGGAATATAATCGATGGCGTGAAAGACACCCAGGCCGCAGGTGAACTGGTCCACGTGAAGACAGGGAGTCCCCGGATGGTCCGTTCCGGTGCAAGGCCAGTGAATACCCTTCTTGGTCAACCGGCTGTAATTTATCCCGCAATAGGAAGGGGTCACCGATGCGATCTCATCCATGATGGCCCTGCTGTTCCTGTAAGACATGGGATATCCCATGCGAGTGGAAAGGTCACACAGGATCTCCCGGTCCTCCCTTGCCTCCCCCGGAGGCCTTACCGCCCTCCTCACTCTCTGGACCTTCCTCTCCGTGTTGGTAAAGGTGCCGTCTTTTTCTGCAAAAGAGGCGGAGGGTAAGACGACATGAGCCATTTGGGCCGTCTCTGTCATGAAAATGTCCTGCACTACCAGGAAGTCCAGGCCCTGAAGGCTCTTCTTGGCATGGTTCAGGTCAGGATCGGATACCATCGGGTTCTCCCCGATTACGTAGAGCGCCTTGAGGTCACCCTTCGAGGCAAGGGCCATCATCTCCGTAGCCGTGAGACCTGGTCTGGATGGGAGGCCCTTGACATTCCACGCCTTCTCCATGCGCTCCCTTGCCGAGAGGTCGTCCACCTTCTGGTATCCTGAGTACACATTCGGCAGGGCCCCCATGTCGCAGGCACCCTGAACGTTGTTCTGCCCCCGCAAGGGATTCACGCCTCCGCCCCGTACCCCCACGTTTCCACAGAGCATGGCCAAGTTTGCCAGGGACTTCACGTTGTCAGTGCCTGAGATATGCTGGGTGATCCCCATGGCGTACAGTATTGAGGCGGCCCTGGCCGATGCGTAAAGACGGGCTGCCGAAACCAGGTCCCTTGTCGGAATTCCCGTGATCCCCTCAACATATTCGGGTGTATATTTTTCGACGGCCCCCTTGAGTTCGTCAAGTCCCACGGTCCTTGCCCGGACATAGGCCTCGTCGTAAAGCTCCTCTTTGATGATCACGTGCATCATGCCGTTGATCCAGGCCACGTCCGTACCCAGTGTTTGTCTCAACCAGTAGGTGGCAAAACGCGTTATGGGGATCCTCCTGGGATCCACCACGATCAACTTCGCCCCCCTTTGGGTGACCGCCCGCTTTACGTAGGAAGACAGGACGGGATGATTTTCCGTGGTGTTTGAGCCGGTGATGAGTATCACCTCGGCCCGCTCTATGTCCTCAATGGGATTTGTCATGGCACCGCTGCCAAAGGCCGCGGCCAGACCGGCCACTGTGGAGGAGTGTCAGAGCCGAGCGCAATGGTCTACATTGTTGGTGCCTATCACCGCTCTGGTAAACTTCTGGGCCAGATAATTCTCTTCGTTCGTTATTCGGGCGCTGGACAGGACCCCGATCGCGTCAGGTCCGGACGCCTCTTTTATCCCGGCCAATCGCTCGGCGACAAGGTCAAGGGCCTCTCCCCATGTTGCCTCCCTGAACCTGCCGTTCTCCCTGATGAGGGGTCTCTTGAGTCGCTCCTCGGAATGTATGAAGTCGTAACCAAACCGCCCCTTGACGCAGAGGCTCCCGTAATTGGGAGCGGAATCTTCAACCCCCGTTATCTTGACCACTTGATTGTCCTTTACATGGAGATATATCTGGCAGCCGACGCCACAGTAAGGGCAGGTAGTCTGTACTTTCTCCACTTCCCAGGCTTTGGCCTTGAACCTGCTGGGCTTTTCTATCAACGCCCCGACGGGGCAGGCCTGGACACATTCGCCGCAGAAGACGCAATCTGAGTTTATGTAGGGTCTATCACCTGTCGTGACTATTTTGGACTCTATGCCCCTGTACCCGTATGAAATCGCCTGGTTCACCTGGACTTCGTTACATGCCTGGACGCACCGACCGCACATCACGCAGCGGGAAAAGTCTCTTATGATCATCTCGTTTTCCATCTCTGCCGGATACACTGGGGGCCTCTCCTGGAAACGAGATTCGTCGATATGATACCTGTACGCCAGGTCCTGGAGACGGCAGTCGCCGTCAGCCTCGCATGTTACGCAATAATGGTGGCCGGAGGCGAGCAGCAGCTCGATGTTGAGCCTTCTCGCTCTTATTACTCTTTCAGTCTCGGTCTCCACGACCATGCCTTGGGCGGCAGGGGTGCAGCATGATGCCACCAGATTCCTGGCCCCTTGCACTTCCACCAGGCAGATACGGCAGGCCCCTGTCGGCGTAGCCCTTTTAAGATAGCACAGGGTCGGAATTTCTATACCGTTCCGGGTTGCAACTTCTAGTATGGATTCACCGGGAGCAAAGGAAAATTCTGCACCATTGATCACTATCTTTCTTGAAGCACCCATTTTCACTCCTGATTATCGTTAGATTATACCCTCATTGAGCGAAAAACGCTCAATTGGGCGTTAGCTGTTATCCGTTTCCGTTATTCACCCCCCTGGTCGGGCCATTCTCATGCTCTACCAGGGGTGTGATACCATTTTAGGCATAGGGGTTCCGAGACCTATAACCAATAACGATTAACAAATAACGCCTGATCGAGTTTTGCTCGATCAGGTTATAGAAACTAGTGAAGAAATTCTCAAGCGGGGTCGAAGTATAGCAAAAAAGACGGCATTTTCAAACCCAATTCAGAAATTCTCTTATTTTTTGGCCCTCTCCCTTCTGGTTGCAGGAAGAAATGGTGCAGGCACGAAAATACTTGACAAAAAACACCTAGGAGAACTATGTTGCTTCCGCATCGCCTCCGAAACAGGTCATTGGCCCTTTGGGATTTGAGCGCTAAAGGGCAATCATGGTGGGACCTCGGAAGGCAAATCTCTATAGAGATGTGGTTTGGGAACATGACAAAAAAGACAAAACGAGGGAAGATCGTCATCAACAGGGAGCTGTGCAAGGGTTGTCACATTTGTGTCCATTTCTGTCCCCAAAACCTGATCGCCCCATCTGAGAAACTCAACAAGAAGGGATACCATCCCGCAGAGTACATTGGAGAAGAGAGCACAGAAGGGGATAAGCATTGCACCGGCTGTACCATGTGCGCCATTGTATGCCCTGATGTGGCGATAGAGGTGTATCGTGAATGAAAAGGTCTTGATGCGAGGAAGTCACGTCATCGGCGAGGCGGCCGTCCGAGCGGGCTGCCGTTTTTACGCTGGTTATCCCATAACCCCGCAAAATGAACTCCCGGAATACCTTTCCGCTCGAATGGTGGAAGTCGGGGGGACCTTCATTCAAGGCGAAAGCGAGATAGCCTCCATCAATATGCTCCTGGGGGCTTCCGCTGCGGGCGCCAGGGTGATGACCTCCTCTTCATCTCCTGGGATCGCCTTGAAGCAGGAAGGCATATCTTACATGGCAGGCATGGAACTACCAGCGGTCATCGCCAACATGATGAGAGGGGGTCCGGGGCTCGGCAACATCGCCCCATCTGCTGCGGATTATTTCCAGGCCACAAGAGGTGGTGGGAATGGAGACTACCGCACCCCTGTGCTCGCCCCTTCCGGATGTCAAGAGCTGGCGGACATGACCTTTTTGGCCTTTGAGCTTGCGGATAAGTACAGGATCCCAGTCATGATCCTGGGGGACGGTCTCATGGGCCAGGTAATGGAGCCCGTAGTCTTCCCGGATTTTATCGACATTGACAAATTGCCCCCCAAAGAGTGGGCTCTTGACGGGTGCGAGGGAAGGGAAGCCAGGGCAATGTTCTCCATGCTCCTTGATGTCGAAAGGCTCTACCGCCACAACCTGGAGCTCCAGGAAAAGTACGACCGAATAGCCGAGAAAGAGCTCCGGTGGGAGAGCGATGTCCCGGACGATGCGGAAATGGTTGTAGTCGCTTACGGCACAGCGGCGCGCATAGCAGAAAGCGCAATTGAGGAGGCAAGAGAAAAGGGGTTGATTGCCGGTTTCTTCCGCCCCATCACCCTTTGGCCTTTTCCTTCTTCCGCCCTGCGCAGCCTGGCTGTGAAGACCGGGAAGGTGGCCGTGTTCGAATTCTCATTGGGTCAAATGGTCGAGGACGTCATCCTGTCGGTGGGTAGCAGGGCGGAGATATACCTTTACGGTCTCCCGGGCGGAATCATCCCCACCCCGGCCCAGGTTGCAGAGTACCTTTTTTCAGTCGCAAGGGGAGATAACAAGGTGGGGAGGAGGATTGAGACATGAGCGCAGAACCGGCCTATAAGAAAGTCTTTGGCAGGTCCGAGTCCCTTAAAGATAACCCTACCCATTATTGTCCGGGCTGCGGTCATTCCATAGCCCATCGCCTGGTGGCCGAATGCCTGGATGAGATGGGCTTGAGGGAGAAAACAATCGGTGTACCACCCGTCGGCTGTGCGGTACTTGCCTATAACTACTTCAATTTTGACATGGTTGAAGCACCCCACGGTCGTGCCCTGGCCGTGGCCACGGGTATCAAGAGGGTCCATCCCGACAAGTTCGTATTGACATACCAGGGAGACGGAGACTTGGCCGCTATCGGGACTGCGGAAACAATCCACGCGGCCAACAGGGGAGAGATGATTTCCACCATCTTCATCAACAACGCAATCTACGGTATGACCGGGGGGCAGATGGCCCCCACAACGGTACTGGGGCAGACTGCTACCACTGCGCCCGCCGGTCGAGACCCATCCCTGCACGGAAGGCCTATCGACATCTCCAGGATGCTGGCCATTTGCGATGGGGTGGTATATGTGGAGCGTTGCTCCCTGACCTCTGTGAAGGACATACGAAAGGCCAAGAGGGCCATCAGGAAATGCTTCCAGTGTCAGGTGGATAATTTGGGCTTCTCTTTGGTAGAACTGCTCTCGCCCTGCCCGACCAACTGGAAGCTCACGCCCTTGGACGCATGGAAGTGGGTAGAGACGGAAATGGTCAATACCTACCCCCTCGGAGTCATAAAAGACATTACTGGTTACGGGGACAAGAAATGATCACCAGGACGATTTTTTCGGGTTTCGGAGGACAGGGAGTATTGGTCATGGGCTATGTCTTGAGCTACGGGGCCATGCTGAAGGGCCTCAATGTAACCTTTTTCCCCTCTTACGGCGCGGAGATGCGGGGGGGAACCGCAAACTGCACCGTTACACTCTCTGACAGGAAAATCGCCTCTCCTGTGGCATCAAACCCGGATATATTTGTGGCCATGAACTACCCCTCACTACAAAAATTCGAATCTTCCGTCGTCAAGAACGGGCTGATATTTCTCAACAGTTCCCTCATAGAGGAAAAACCTTCCAGGACCGATGTGGAACTCATTGAGGTACCCACCGCAGCGCTCTCAGAGGAGGTCGGTTCCCAAAGGGCCGCCAACATGGTCATGATCGGCGCGGTGTGCGCCAGGACCGGGCTCCTGGACCTTGAAGACACCATCAAGGGGATGGAAGCGGCACTCCAGGGCAAGGAGAAGTTTTTCCCGTTGAACCAGAAGGCCATTGAGCGGGGCTTTACCTTCGCAAGGCAAGGCAAATAGATACCCTGCCTTGGAGGGCCAGCATTGGTTATCTCTAAAAGGGATTTGCGGGGAGTCTTTGGCACGGATTTCACGGATGACACGGAAGTTTTTGTGCCCTCCAAAGAGACACTCCGGCACTCGTATCAATAGCGCGTTCCGCTGTACTATTCAGATCTTTTCCCGCCCTTAGCGGGATGGACGGTTTTGGCAATCAAGATGCCTTGATTGCCAAAACATGATCTGCACCATCCGCGTCATCCGTGAAATCCGTGCCAAGAAAACTCTGGTCCCTCAAGACAACCTTCCTTTGGATACAATGACGATTCAGGCTGGGCGTTCCCGCTTTGGGCCATCTCCCTCTTAACCATCAATTCGATACTTGTGAAACCTTTCAACTTCCTCCTTGAGCCATCCAGGCCAAAACTCCTCTGAGATCGGGTAACTCCCGTCAAGGGCCTGGAACGAACCCTCGCCTGCGACCTTTTTGATCCTTTCGAGCAGATTGTATCTCACTTCGTCCACGCCTATCATCTTCGCAACGGCACGATCGATCTCATCGTGGGACTTGTCGTAAGGATTATCTCCCTTGAACGCTCTCTGAGCGGCAAGCTCTTCCAGGCATTCTCTTCCTCGATGCCATTCCTTGAAGGACGGGAAAAACATGGGGCCATAGGAGATCCAGAACTCGATGTACTTCGCCCCCGCATTGTAAACGACCCAGATTGATCCCCCCTCACTGACACTGCCCCTAACGATACTGTCATCCCCCATGGCTATGCTCTTGTCCCTGAGCAGGGAATCAATCCCGCCGAATTTCAGCCCCACCTCCCGTGACCTCGTGCTCCGCTCGCCTTCCTGAAAAGTCCTGACCGCCTGGGGGAGCTTTACGAGGGCCGGGCACAGTTTCTTGTCAAGGCCCTCGGCCAGCCCCACTGAAACGCCCCAACCGGACTCTGGGTTTGGTATGACGATGTCGGCCCTGGAACTTTTGTAGTAGTCTACCAGTTCCAAGCCAAGTTGTCGTCTCAACTGGAATATCTCTTTTCCCCTGAAAACAGACCCCACATTCCCGAAGTAGACCCCTTGAAAGATGTCGGGCATCATGGGCTCTACCTTCAACCTCCTTATCTCGATCCCGTGGGGAGAGCAGATGGTCATTTCCGCACCGTCGTACTCCCTTTCCATGAATCCGTTGAGTCGCCTGTGGGAGCAGGACTCGGAACTTATGACAAAGGCTCCGTCTATTCTTGCGTAGCAAAGGGGTTCAAAGGCCTTGGGGTCATTGACTGCGACGAGATATACTTTATCCTTTTTCTTGACCAGGGCAACCAGGGCAAAGGTCGCTCTGCCATCTAACCTGTCGATCAGCCTTGATCCCGCCTCAAAGGAAATTCCCTCGTGAGTCATATATTTGTGCAGAAGCGCCCCTATAACCTCTGTCTTGTTTTCTGTCTGAAAACTGTAATCCTCCTCCAACTCCCCCTTCAGGTCGTCTTCCTTTATCAGGTATCCGTCCATGGTAACGACGACCTTGAGGTCTGATTTGAATCGGGGAAAGACTTCTATGGGTTCTGCATTTACTTTCTCAGCAATTTTCCTCTTTGTATATCCGATGTTCGCTATGGCCGCTGAAGGCTCCAGTGCTTGAAAAAGCCTTATGATTGTCGGGTCAATGACTTCGGCAATCCGCCCCAATCCCTTATGGACGTGAATACCCTTTTTGTTTGCCACGGCAATCCCGGTGCTAGCCTTTCCCCTGTGCTGACACGCACCGGTCGCCAAGAATGTTTTACTGACAAGCTCTCCATCCTCCGGTCCATAAATCCCGACAATTCCGTCCATTTTCCCTCCAAGTATCTTAAAGTGTTCACCCTATGGAACTGAATCAGTTCCAATCCGCCGGCAAGGAATTTAGAAGACCACTCGCTTCCTGTCAAGCCTTGCCATTAGAATCATCAGAAAATCCCTCCCAATCTTTGGCTTGACAATGGTAAATCAATGCAATATTAATGGAATTAAACCACATTGAAAACACATAAACCTTTCGAATTTTAACCACTATTTTTAGCCACTTATCTGCCATGATGGCGAGTGGTAAACATTTTTGTCAGTATACCCTACACCAAAGATTTGTAATGAGAACCAAGAAGTCACCCAGAAAGGAGGGGAAAGAGGAAATTTCAGGACATTGGGCATTGGCGGGTAAGGAAATATCACTTTTTCTCTCATAGGAGACTAAGAAAGGAGGCACTAATGAAGAAGTTTTTCCTGTTTCTTACGGTTTTTGCGTTTTGTATGGCAGCCTTTTCGGCCGTTCCAACACAATCCGCCCAGGCCAAGACTATCTTTGTCACAATCGGAACCGGGGGAATCACGGGTGTCTACTATCCCACGGGCGGCGCAATCGCCAAGATAGTCAACAAGAAGCGAAAGATTTACGGCATCCGGGCAACCGTGGAGTCCACGGGCGGCTCTGTGTTCAATGTGAACGCGGTCATGGCCGGTGACCTGGAGTTCGGTATCGTCCAATCCGACCGCCAGTACCAGGCATGGCACGGCCTGGCAGAGTGGAAAGACAAGGGCCTCCAGAAGGACCTGCGTGCGGTATTTACCATCCACCCGGAGTCGATAACCCTCGTGGCAGCAGAGGATGCCAATATCAGGACCATCCAAGACCTCAGGGGTAAGAGGGTAAACATCGGCAACCCCGGCTCCGGCCAGAGACAGAACTCCATCGACGCCCTGGAGAACGCGGGCATCAACTGGAAGACCGATATCAAGGTGGAAGGGGTAAAGGCTGCTGAGGCCCCTGGGCTCCTTCAGGACGGCAGAATAGATGCCTTCTTTTATACCGTGGGACACCCCAACGGCGCCATCAAGGAGGCCACTTCCGGCAGGAGAAAGGTGCGCATCGTGCCGATTACGGGGGTTGAGAAGCTCCTTGCAAAATTCCCCTATTATGCCAAAGCCGTCATCCCCATGAAATTCTATCCCGGTGCCACCAACAAGGAAGACGTAGAGACCTTTGGTGTCAAGGCCACCTTTGTAACCTCCATCAAGGTCCCTGAAAAGGTAGTTTATGCCATCACCAAGGAGGTCTTTGACAACCTTGAGGCCTTCAAGAAGCTCCATCCCGCCTATAGTGTGCTGACCAAGAAGAATATGCTGGAAGGGATGAGTGCGCCACTGCACCCGGGTGCATTGAAGTACTTCAAGGAGGTCGGGCTCCTGTAACAAAAATAGAGGTCTTTTGCTTGCGGCGGCCCCGGGCCGCCGCACCTGGTTCTTCAGGGCATTTTCATATCACTGCGATGATGGGGGAAGGAGTAAGGTTGTCTCCTGTTCATCAAGGCCATAACGTCTCGGAAATTGTATAACTTATTGAAACTACAGATATTTACTGAGGCTTGATAATCTTAGCTCACACACGGAATAATGGAATAATGGAATGATGCAAATTGCTCTTCTACCAGGTGGATAGATTTGATGCGAATTTCTCATTTTTCTTATGGTTTGCCAATCCGATTTTCCCTATAACCATCCCACCAATTCCCCAGGATGCATTATTCCGGTGTTCCATGATTCCAACATTCCAACCGGGGCGAAGCCCCTAAGTTCCATCTGAGTGCATCTGTCAGGATCAAGCTGCCCAAGGGATGAACCAGATGAACAATAGGCAAGATTACAGGGACAAGGGCCTAGAAGTCGCCAGGAGGATGGCCCAAGAAGAGGAAGGGGTCTCCAGGAGACCCAGAGGTGCATCAAAATGGGTCATCCCTACCATCGGGGTAATCTGGTGTTTCTTCCAGCTCTCCATTGCGAGCTGGTGGATCCTGGACACGGTCATCATCAGGGCCGTACACCTGGGTTTCGCCCTGCTGATCGTCTATCTGAATTATCCCGTCTTTAAAGAGACCCGCCTGGGGCTCAAGTTTCTCTCCATCAAGAACAGGATCCCTCCATGGGATTATTTCATTGCTGCCCTTGCGTGCTTTTCCGCGGTGTATATAGCCGTTGACTACGCAGGGATCAATTCCCGTTACGGGGCACCTATCGCCCGCGACATAGTGATAGGATTGATACTGTTGATCCTGCTTCTAGAGGCATCAAGGAGGGTCATTGGTCCTGCGCTCTCGGTGATCGCGGGACTTTTTTGCTTCTATGCCTTTTTTGGGCCTTATATGCCCGATGTGATCGCCTTCAAGGGCGTCTCCCTCGGCCGTTTCATGGGCCAAATCACCATGTCCACCGAGGGCATCTATGGTATCCCCCTGGACGTATCCGCCACCATTGTCTTCCTGTTCGTCCTGTTCGGCGCGATGCTTGAAAAGGCCGGGGGCGGCGAATTTTTTATCAAACTTGCCCTCAGTCTCCTGGGAGGGTTCAAGGGCGGGCCTGCCAAGGCCGCGGTCATGGGCAGTGGTCTCACAGGCCTGGTTTCAGGCTCGAGTATCGCCAATATAGTAACCACCGGCACCTTTACCATACCTCTTATGAAAAAGGTGGGGTACCCTCCCACAAAAGCGGCTGCCATTGAGGTAGCAGCCAGCACGGACGGGCAGCTCGCCCCCCCTATCATGGGGGCGGCCGCGTTCATCATAGCAGAATATGTCAATGTTCCCTATGTTGCCGTCATCAAGGCAGCGGCCATCCCCGCCTTTGCCTCTTACGCGGCCCTCTTCTATATCACCCATATCGAGGCCTCCAAGCTGGGCCTGAGGGGTCTCACCAGAAAGGAACTCCCCCCTTTCTTCAAGACCCTTGTGGGCGGAATCCATTATCTCGTTCCCCTCTCCATGCTCCTCTACGAACTGATCATAGTGAGGCATTCCCCTGAACTCGCCGCATTCAATGCCATATGGGTAATGGCCGTTATCATGCTCTTCCAGAACCCTGTGAAGGCCTACCTGAGGAAGGAACCCCTGATTTCCGCCTTCAAGTTGAGTGTTATCCAAATATTTTCTGCCCTGGCGGCCGGGGCCAGAAACATGTGTGCCGTGGCCCTTGCCACGGCCGCAGCCGGCATAATCGTGGGCGTGGTAGCCATGGGATTGGGGGGGCTGATCACAGAAGTCATTGACGTGCTTTCCAGGGGAAATATCTTCTTGCTCCTGGTCATCACCGCAATCGCAAGCCTCATAATCGGGATGGGCCTTCCCACCACGGCGACCTATATCGTCATGGCCTCCCTGACAGCACCCGTTATCGTTGAGGTGGGCGGGTACATGGACTTTATCGTGCCCCTCATGGCAGCGCACCTGTTCTGTTTCTATTTCGGTATCCTGGCAGACGACACCCCTCCTGTTGGTCTTGCGGCCTACGCCGCGTCTGCCATTGCCAAGTCACCGCCTATCCCCACCGGGCTCCAGGGATTCATGTATGATATCCGAACAGCCATTTTGCCCTTTATGTTTATCTTCAACAGCGACCTCATATTGCATAATATCAATAGCTGGACCGTGGGGTTTCTGATCTTTTTCATGGCCTGTATCGGCAACTTCGCCTTCGCATCCGCCACCCAGGGGTTCTTTGTTGCAAGAAACAGGTTCTATGAGATACCCCTATTCCTTTATGTAACCCTCAATCTGATGCGGCCCGACCTCATCGCCAAATGGCTCCACATACCCCATGACCAGCGTTACTGGACCTACCTCATCGGCCTGGGTGTCATGGGACTCCTCTATTTCTTGCAAAGGCCGAGGAGGCAGAAGCCGGCCTGATCGGGGCCTTTTTCAAGGGGGGGAAATGAAAAGCAAAAGCCTGTTGTTTTTTTGCAGTCTGATAGGTATGGGCCTGTTTTTCCTCGTCAGCCAAGCGAGCGCGGGTGAGCGTTTTACAGACAATGGTGACGGCACCATTACGGACCACGCCCTTGGGGTCATGTGGGCCAAGACCGATAACCAGGGAGATATCGACTGGAAGGGGGCCGAGAGGTGGGTAACATATACCTTCCCCTTCAGCCTGCCGGCCCACCTGAGAGATAACTGGAGGCTCCCTACCCTGAAAGAACTCATGACCCTATACCTTGATCAACCGGATTACAAGGGTTATGAAACCGATTGCGGCCAGTGGGTCAAGATCATCTCTCAGATCAGGCTGAGCTGCGGGTGGGTCTGGTCCTCCGAGCGGAAAGGGATTACTGCAAGGGTCTTCAGTTTTCAGAGGGGCTATCATTACACTGCTCGGATCGTCCACAAGAAGGCCTACCGGGCCCTTGCGGTCAAGACTATTCCAAGAGGGAAGTGAGGAGGAACAAACATGAGTCATATAGGCAAAATCCTGGCGGCACTGGCTTTCTCAAAATACTCCCCGGCCATCTTTGAGTATTCTTCCAGGCTGGCCATGGAACTCAATGCCATGCTCCTGGTGGCACATATCATAAACATCAGGGACGTGGAAGCGATTAGCAGTGTAGAGTCCCTGGGATACTCCGTATCCACCGATGACTACATAAAGGGTGTCAAAGAGGAAAGGATGGCGGAGCTTGAGAAGATAATAGCAGAGGGGCCCCTTCCAAGGGACAAGATCAAGATTCTCATCAAGGTCGGACATCCCTTTGACGCCCTCATGAAGATCATCAATGAAGAGGGAGTGGACATGGCGGTCATCGGCACAAAGGGCAGGTCGGACCTGGAACACGTCATGCTGGGCTCGGTGGCGGAGAAAATCATAAGGCATTCACCAATCCCCGTCCTCTCCTACCCCACGAAAAGGCATTGACATCAGTGCCCCTTGCCGGGAGCGCACGCCTTGGCCCTGGCATTCCGGTATCCTGCATCGAGGAGAGCTAAATCATTGATGGCTTCGTAAAAAGTCCAATTCCCCGCGGAGCGGGATCTAATGATCTGCGTTGCGCTTCGTCTCGTTGCGATTTCCCGTCCTCTTAGGCGGGGATCACATGAGATTCGCGCGCTCCCGACCGCGGGATTTCGCAAGCTCAACTTGAATACGCACTCGAAGCTTTTTACTTTGCCATCCCAATTTCGACTTTTTACGAGTCCGCCAAATATGCAGAATATAAACTTTTCTTGCCAATATCAACTCTGCTGTCTGACATTCAAACTCAGGCCTTCTTTTCGGCGCAAAGCGGCGCAAAGTTTTCTTGCCAAGATTCGCTTTCCTGTGGCATTATATTTTCCAAGTTTTTCAGGCCCACCCGCGAGATCAGCTGCCCTTTGACCCAATATTCTTATTCTGGGTCTATGGAAAAGGAGCCCGTCCATGGAATTTGAAAGCATTGTTTTTGAGAAGTCCGGAAGTACCGCTCTGATAAAATTGAACCGACCCCACGTCCTTAATGCCATGGACGGCAAGCTCTGGTCCGACCTGGAATCCGCACTTGAAATAGCCGACAAAGACCCGGAGATCAGGGTACTGATCATCACTGGAGAGGGCAGGGCCTTCTCTACCGGAGCCGACCTGAAGGAGTCCAAGAAAAGAACCCCGGAGGAATACCGGAGGTACCTTGAGAATCTTCAGGAGATATCCAGAAGGCTCATTCGGTTTGAAAAACCCACCATAGCGGCCATCAACGGTTACGCCCTGGGCTCGGGATACGAGTTGGCCCTGGCCTGCGATATCCGTATCGCCGCTGAAGAGGCAAAGATCGGCTCCCCTGAGGCGAGGGTGAGCTCTTCGGTGACAGGAGGTGCAATGAGGCTCCTCCAGGAACTCGTCGGCCCGGGCAAGGCCAGGGAACTCCTCTTTACCGCCGAATATATTGATGGTAAGGAGGCCGAAAGGATCGGCCTGGTCAACAGGGCCGTCCCCCTGGAAAATCTCATGGGGGAAGCGCTGAGGATGGCTGAGAAGATTTCCCGGAATTCTTCTTTTTCCACCAAGATGATAAAAAGGGGGCTCAACATGGCAAGGGATGGGGCAAGCCTTGAGGCCCTGATGGACTATGAGGTGGAAGCATGCCTTGCATGTGTCATCACAAAGGAGAGGCAGGAATCCCTGAAGGCATTTGAAGAAAGAAAGCGGAGTTGACCAATGGGTCTTGACCGGATACTGAACGCAGAATCCGTTGCAATTGTCGGGGCGTCAAAGAACGAAACCAAGAGGGGCTACCAGGCCATCAAGACCTTGATTGACGAAGGATTTGAGGGCCTGATCTATCCTGTAAATCCCAAGGAAGACAAGATACTTGGTTTCAAATGCTACAAGAGGGTCGCAGATATCCAGGACCCCGTTGATGTAGCCCTCATCACCACCCCTGCAAAGACGATCCCCGGGGTATTGGAAGACTGCGGCAAGAAGGGCGTGCCGGGCGCTGTGATAATCGCCGGTGGATTCGGAGAGCTGGGAAGGGAAGGGAAAAGGCTCGAGAACGAAATAATAGAGGTGGCCAGGAAATACGGCATCCGGGTGATCGGTCCCAATACCTCCGGCATAATGAACCTCAAGAGCGGGCTCAACCTGGTGGGACTTCATGATACACCCCGGGGGGATATCGCCCTTCTCACCCAGAGCGGGAACATGGCCCTGACCCTGATTACCGAGGCAAAACTCAAGAGCAACAAGGGGATCTCCTACTACGTAGGCGTCGGCAATGAAGCTGATATAAGATTTCACGAGTATCTTGAATTCTTCCGCAAGGACCCGGATACCAAGGCCATTTTGATGTACGTGGAAGGCATGAAAGACGGCCGTAGATTTCTCCAGCAGGCTTACAGGACCACGACCGAAAAGCCCATCGTTCTGCTCAAGGGCGGCCGCTCATCCATGGGCAAGAAATCCGCTGGATCCCACACTGGTGCCCTCGCAGGCCTGTCAGAAGTAGCAAAGGGGGCCTTCCAACGGGCCGGAATTGTCGTGATCGACAACTCTGATGAACTCTTTCCTGCTGCAGAGACCCTTTCCAACCTCCCCACCATCAAGAACAGGAGTGTGGCCATACTTGCCGACGGCGGAGGACACGCGACCATTGCGGCGGACATATTGACCGACCTGGGTGTACGAATCCCCGAGTTACACGAAAAGACCCAGGCCAAGCTGAAAAGGATACTTCCATTCACTGCTTCGGTCAGAAACCCAATCGATGTGGCCGGCGGCACTGACTCAGACCCGGGCATCTTTGCCGATTGCGCCGAGGAAATCCTGAAAGACCATAACATAGGGGGTCTTCTCGTAGTAGGCCTTTTTGGAGGCTACGGCAAGCGTTTTGCGGAAACCCTGGGACTGGTGGAGGAGGACACGGCCCACAGGATGGGCAAGCTCCTCAGGAAGAGGAAGAAGCCGATCGTGTTTCACAGCCTCTATGCATCGGAAAAGACCCACCCCCTTGAACTCCTTCGCTATTACAATATCCCGGTCTATGATTCCCTGGATATCGCTTGCAAGTGTATCGGTGTACTGGCAGATTACGGGAATTACCTGAAAAGTTATCACGCTAGGACAAATTTTGTCTTGAACTGGGGTGAGAGGGCAAAACCCTGGGGTAAGAGGATCATCAAGAAGGCAAGGGAAGAGGGTCGCGCGATATTGATGGAACATGAAGCCAAAAGGCTCTTGAGTCTTCATGGCGGTCCCCATCCACAGGACATATTGGCAAGGACCGAAGAGGAGGCCGTAAAGGCATTCCGGGTGATCAACGGAAGGGTCGCCCTCAAGATAGCCTCACCGGACATACTCCACAAGAGCGATGCAGGAGGAGTGAAGCTTGACCTGGGAACCGAGGATGAAGCAAGAGAGGCCTTTAGGGAGATTAGGGAGAATGCCCTTAAATTTCGTCCGGATGCTGATATAAGGGGTTGCCTGGTCTGTCCAATGGCGGTTGAAGGCACAGAAGTAATCGTTGGGACAAAGATCGACGATCAGTTCGGCCCGGTCATCATGTACGGCCTCGGCGGTGTTATGGTAGAAATCCTGAGGGACGTGTCTTTCAGAGTGCTGCCCATTTCCAGCAAGACAGCGGAAAAGATGATTCAGGAAACAAAATCCTACCCTATCCTCAACGGCTTCAGGGGTCGTCCCCCCTGTGACAGGAGATCCCTCAGGAGGCTCCTGTTGGCGGTGTCAGAACTGGTGGAGGCCTATCCTGAAATACAGGAGACGGACTTCAACCCGATCATGGTCTACGAAAAGGGCCTGAGCGTCCTGGATGCCCGAATAATACTAAAGAAAGACGAAAACGGGTGAGGCTGGGTCACGGTATGCTGATTTGTGCAGGGCACACCCCCTGATATCATAAGAGGTTATGGCTGCACCCAAAAAAAGGAAAAAGGTTCTCATTGATACTGAACTGTGCAAGGGCTGTAGAATATGCGTTGCATTCTGTCCTGAAAAGGTCCTTGATCTTGATGAACATGAAAAGGCCTTTGCCTTGCATCCTGATAGGTGCGATGGCTGTGGCATGTGCGAACTGAGGTGCCCTGACCTTGCCATAGAAATGGATGACGCAACGCCTGACGCTTGATCCATTGCATGGGTGCTGCGCCGGATATCATAGGATATCCAAAGATAGTGCTCCGTGCATGATTACCATGGATAGACGCTTTGAAAAAGCGATTTTCGAAAATGACGTGGAAATTGCTAAGCCATGAAGAAGGATAGGATCCGCTTCATCCAGGGCAATGAAGTATGCGTGGAGGCCGCCCTCTATGCCGGGCTGGGGTTCTTCGCCGGGTATCCCATTACGCCCTCCTCTGAGATCTTGGAGCATCTGTCCGTCCTTCTGCCTCAGAGGGGGGGCAAATTCATACAGATGGAAGATGAAATATCTTCCATGTGCGCTATCATTGGCGCTTCCCTTACCGGTCTCAAGTCCATGACCGCCACCAGCGGCCCGGGGTTTTCCCTCAAGCAGGAGGCCATCGGCTATGCAATCATGGCCGAAGTGCCCTGCATAGTGATCAACGTTCAGAGGGGTGGGCCATCTACGGGACTCCCGACCGGTGTAAGCCAGGGTGACGTGATGCAGGCGCGATGGGGCACCCACGGGGATCACTCGATCGTGACCCTTACCGCCTCCAACCACCAGGATCTTTTTACCATGACCGTTGAGGCCTTCAACATATCTGAAACCTATCGGACCCCTGTTATCCTCCTCCTGGACGAAGTGCTCGGGCACATGAGAGAGAAACTTGTTATGCCCGAGCCTGGTGATATCCCGCTGGTTGAAAGGCTTCGCACTTCGGTAAAGGAAGGGACCGACTATCACCCTTACCTCCCCAGGGAGGACGGGCGGCTGCCCATGTCGGATTTCGGAGGCGTGCACCGTTACAATGTCACGGGACTTGTACATGACATGTGGGGATTTCCTTCGGACGATCCCAAGATCGCATACGGACTCCTGCGTCACCTCGTTGATAAGATCGAAGGGCACGTGCACGAAATGACCCATATCAAGGAATTCTTTGTGGACGACGCTGAATGCCTCCTGATCTCTTACGGATCTTCTGCCAGGTCCGCTCTCCATCTGGTCGAAAACCGCAGGGCCCGCGGTGAGAGATTGGGGTTGTTGGAATTGCAGACCCTCTGGCCTTTTCCGGCCAATGCGGTTCGAGAGAGGTGTGAAAAACCAAATCACGTTGTCGTAGTTGAAATGAATATGGGCCAGATACTCCAGGAGGTCAAAAAGGCCCTGGACGAACCCGACAAGGTCTTCTTGGCCAATCGTATTGATGGGACTTTCATAGCCCCAAGTGATATCCGCAATATTCTCCGCGTCATACAGGGTAAAGGGGTGTAGTTTATGGCCGTGAAGGGTTATGTCCGCAAACGTTTCATGCCTCATATTTGGTGTCCGGGTTGCGGCCATGGAATCGTCATGAACGGCCTCATTAGGGCCATAGAAAACCTAGGCATCCTCAAGAATAACATAGTAATGGTAACAGGCATCGGGTGTTCATCTCGCATTTCCGGCTATATGGACTTTCACACCCTTCACACCATTCACGGCCGAGCCCTCGCCTTCGCAACCGGCGTGAAACTCTCAAGACCGGAGCTCAACGTCATCGTGCCCATGGGTGATGGTGATGCAATTGCCATTGGGGGCAACCATTTCATACATGCCGCCAGGCGTAACATCGATATCACTGCTATCATCATGAACAACGGCATATACGGTATGACCGGAGGGCAGTTCTCCCCTCTTTCCGGCCTGGGCAAAATAGCAACAACAGCCCCCTTCGGCAATATTCACGATGCCTTTGACATCGTAGAGCTGGCCAAGGGGGCGGGCTCATCCTTTGTTGCGAGGACTACCACTTACCATGTCACATCCATGATAAAGATTCTCCAAAAGGCAATCGCACACCAGGGCTTTTCCGTTGTTGAAATTCTCTCCCAGTGCCCCACTTATTTCGGCAGGAAAAACAGGATGGGGGACGCAGTCGACATGCTCAACTATTACAAGACCAATACGACCCCCATAGGATCCAAGAAAAAGGAGCAAAACCCCAACCTGATCGAAAGGGGGATATTCGTCCAGGAACAGAGACCCGAGTACTGCGAGGAATACGAGAAAATGGTAAGCAGGATCCAGGCCCAAAAGGAGAAGGGGGGCGGTTGAAGCCCCCGGGTCTTTGGGTTTCATACACGGTCATGGCGGCCCGCCAGGACCCCAAAAAATACTCTTTGAGAGGAATCTCGCGTGGAATTTGCTGTTGACCGATACAGGATCATATTCTCCGGTTCAGGGGGCCAGGGAGTTATTACTGCCTCTATCTTTCTTGCGGAGGCAGCGGTACTCCATGAAGGCTTGAACGCCGTCCAGGCCCAGAGTTACGGCCCTGAAGCGAGGGGCGGTGCCACCCGGGCCGACGTCATTATCTCGGAACGCCCCATTCGCTTCCCCAAGGTGAACCAACCCAATATCCTCGTGAGCTTGACCCAGCGGGCCTACAATCAGTTCTCAAGGACCATACGCCCTGGTGCCCTGCTCCTCACAGACAGTCATTTTGTTGAAACAGAGCATAAGGTCGATGCCCGTCAGGTGTCCCTTGGAATGTACAAGGCGGTAATGGAGGAGATCGGCAAACCCGTGGTCTTCAATATTTGCATGCTCGGTGCCCTGCTGGAATTGACAGGAGTGGTCAAAGAGGGCTCCCTGCTCAAAGTCCTCGAGGCCAGGATACCCGAAGGCTTTCGGGAAATGAACAAGAAGGCCTTTGACCTCGGCCAGAAACTGGCCCGGAAATATCAAGGCCCAGGCCGAACCACCTAGAAGCGGGACGGAAGGCCTAGGCCCTGACAAAAGCACACCCTGTTGGCGCTCATGAACGAATCTGAAAACGGTCTTCCAGGTACTCGAGCTTCTTGACGATCCCACCGTATTCGAGCTCGCTGTAAGGAAGCATGGCATTTCCAAAAAAGCCCTGCCGCCTGATCTCGATTGCCTTCTCAGATACCCTGCTGCGCACATAATCCCAGAATGGATGGTCGAACGCATCCGCGGCACTGGTCAGCCGGCCCTCATGAACACAGTACGCCGCACAGGATACCACAGGGGGACCGTCGAAAAATGAAACCGGGCTGTTCGAGGGGACAGGCATCAGGGGGCCGTTATGGCTCCCGCGCATAAAGCCGGCCACATAGGCCCCTATATGGAAGGGGGCAAGCACTTCCCCGGTGGCGGGGAAACTGCCCTGGACCCTCACGAGCATAACCGGGTCATCCTTACCCGTGTACTTGCCGGCAATATTGTGGAGCCTCGTAGTACTCACAGACACCGCCTGTTCACCCGTCTCCCTAGAATAGATGGCTTCCACCACGAAGCGTTCAGGGTCTCGGAGAAGGGCTGCAATGTCGTAGAGTTCTTCGGGGGCATTCAATGAGATGACTTTGTCGGCCTCCGTATAAGCCACATCCATTATGTCAAACCGAAAGCCCTTGAACATGCCGGGAGATAGAATTAGCCCCGCACAGTACATGGGTTCTGCAAATGCCAGGTACAAGGGCAAATTATAGGCCCCTGGGTCGGTCTTGTCTGCCGCAAAAAAGAGGAATGGCTCATTCGGACGTTCCTCGAACTCGATCTCTGCCACTGCAGGACCAAGGCCCTTGACATTCCCTGAAAAGGCGTCCTTTAACAAATCCTGTCCTGCCCCATAAAGGCCCTGATCCCTCGCCACTTCCGTACCGGCCTTAAAGGCGTCCCAGGCTAAACCGTGTATTCTTTCATTCTCTGTGCCCAGATTGTGAGTGCACAGGATCGCAATGTCATCGCCGGTATAGCTTATCCGGTAATCTATCAACAAACCCTTTTGGTGCTGCCGCACATATCCCTCAACACTTTCCAGCAAGCGATTGCTCGGCCTTATGTGGCCGCCTATGCTGCCAATATCCGCCTTGATAACGCTAATAGTGGTATTCATGGGTTTTTCCTCCTTTCAGAAAGATATCCTCTTTACTTGCCTTCGCGCTAAGCCCTTCCCCCTTGACAATAGAAATCACTTTAGTCCGCAGTATAGAACATGGATCATACCCCTGTCAAATGGGTAAACATCTTGGCCCATCGCAGATCCCCCTATGCGGGGGAGGTCCAAGCCTTGCTTATCCCCAGAGGGGATTTGCTTTGTTGAAAGTTCATTGTCCCATTGAAATCCCAAATACCAAATACTAAATTCATCATCTTCTACTTAAATTGGTCCCCTGTGGTCTCATTCTTGCTTTGTTTTCCTAATGCCTTGGGCCATTAAATCCCTTGATTATTACGCAGAAATAGGTTAGAGAATTTCACCTAGAAATAGAGAAGAGGAGGAGGGGTAATTTGATGAATCGAAAATTAATGGTCTGTTTCCTTGTTCTTTCCTTTTGCCTTGGTCTGATAGTTGTCGATCTCCTTACGAAGGATGCCGTGGCCCAAAAAGAGACAACCCCTGCAACAGCCACGGCGGAGGAGTCCCCAGCCGATGAGGAGGTGCAGGAATTCGACATAATCATCCTCAATAAGGAGGGTTATAAGAGGGACAGGAAGGGACCTGTCAAATTCACCCATTTCAAACACTCTTTGGACTATGGGGTTTCCTGCTGGGATTGCCACCATGAATATGAAGATAATAGCCAGAAAAATCCCAATATCTGGCGACCATGGGGCGAGACAGATACCTGTGACACCTGCCACGACCCACAGGAAATCGACGTCACCAGTATCAAACTTCAGAGGGCCTTTCATTTGAATTGCAAAGGATGTCACAAGGC
The DNA here is from genome assembly GCA_019308985.1 of Deltaproteobacteria bacterium. Next base: position 33,604 of record JAFDHB010000016.1, read on the forward strand.
CCTTGCCAAGGAGAAAAAAAAGACCGGCGAATACCGCAAATGCACCGGCTGCCACGAGAGGAAAAAATAGGTTCTCCATCTAGGCCGCCTATCAAGACCTGTGATGCGCTTATCATCTGAACATCAGGGGTATCCTCAAGTGTTTGTTACTCGCCCCACATCGGAACGCTTATCGAATAAGACATCATATGGACTCGAACAAGTGAGCACCTGTCAGTGGCAAATTCTCTCAAGGGAGGTCCAGTGCGATACGATGTAGTCATTGTCGGTGCGGGACCAGCAGGGATTTTTGCCGCATTGACACTGGCGGAAAGCGGCGTTGACCGAGTACTGTTGTTGGAACAGGGCAAAGACTTGGACAGGAGGGACCAGGGAAGTCCTGAAGACAGGCTTTGCGGATGGGGAGGCGCCGGAGCATACAGTGACGGTAAACTCAACCTGTCTACCGAGATCGGCGGCGTGTTGCGGGAGTTCCTGCCCGAAAAGACCCTTTACAAACTTCTGGAGTCAACGGACAGGATCTACGCGGAACACGGAGCCCCGGACCGGATATTCGGTATGTCCTCTCCGAAACTCGAAAACCTCGCAGTCCGGGCCAAGGTAGCCGGGCTGGAGTTGATTCCATCCCGTATACGTCACATCGGCACTGAAAACTGCAAGAATATTCTCCGCCGTTTACGCGACTCGCTAAAAGGCCGCATAGGAACACGCACAGAGACAAAGGTAGAAAGGTTACTCGTGCAGGAGAATACCGTCACTGGAGTCCTCCTGGCGGGTGGAGGCGAGATCAGGTCTAACTATGTAATAGCGGCCCCCGGCCGATCGGGGGCTGCCTGGATGAAAGACCAGGCTGAAGCCCTAGGCCTTGGGACAAGACCCACTTCAGTGGATATTGGCGTCCGCGTGGAACTACCCGCACCGATCTTCAAAGAAATCACGGACACCGCCTATGAATCGAAATTCATACACTATTCCAAGACCTTTGATGAAAAGGTCCGTACCTTTTGCATGAACCCTTACGGAGAAGTAGTGACCGAGGAAAGCGGCGGGATCATTACGGTAAACGGCCATAGCTACGCGAGCAAAAAAAGCGATAATACAAACTTTGCCATCCTTGTAAGCAGCGCGTTTACGGAACCCTTTGACGATCCGATTGCCTACGGGCGATATATAGCCCGCCTTGCAAATCTCCTCGGCGATGGGGTCATAGTTCAAAGATTGGGCGATCTGCTGGCAGGGCGTCGCAGCACCCAAAAGCGTTTGGAACGATGCCTGACTAAACCCACCCTCCCGGAAGCCACCCCCGGGGACTTGAGTTTTGTCTTCCCTTACAGGCATATGCTCAGCATTATAGAGATGCTCCAGGCCTTAGATAAAATCGCCCAAGGCGTATATTCAATGCATACGCTGCTTTATGGCGTAGAGGTGAAATTTTATTCCTATCGTATCGACGTTTCTCCTGAAATGGAGACCGCAGTCAAGAATCTCTTCACCATAGGTGATGGCGCGGGTATCACCCGGGGGTTACTCCAGGCATCCGCCACCGGTATTATTGCGGCAAAGGCTATTGTGAAGAGGATGAAAGGTTATGGACTCTAGGAGTCGGCGACCTAGTTTCCGCCTCAGAATCAGGGTTGCTTTACGTATCAATTGTTCTTGTCTATATCGTCTTCTACACCCTCGTCCTCCAAGTCCAAAAGGGAAAGATCGTCCATATCGGATTCGATCTTGATGGAGAGCTTATCATCGGTGTCCTCGGGTTCTTCCCAATCCAGGTCCCTCTTTTTTGCTCCGCCCAAGAAGGCACTCTCTGGCGCCCTCTGTCTGGAATCCAATTTTTCTATTTCTCGCTGGCAAGGGACACAGGTGGTGGCCTCTGGGACTATCATCAGTCTGGCGACCGGGATCGGTTTTCCACACTCCTCGCAGAGACCGAATTCCTCATCCTGTTGGAGCCTCCTGATGAGCATATTAATTTTCTCCAATTCACGGGTCTTTCTTTCCAGAAGGCTGTAATAGGTCTGAGTAGAGATCTCATGGCCTGCAATGTCCAGTTCCTCGATGAATTCGTCCTCTGATTTCAGGCTCCTGTATTCTTCCCGGCTGTCTCTCAAGATATCAAGGATCCTTTCCACCTCTTCCCTTTTCGCCATGAGGCTGGAGAGAATCTTGGCGCGAATATCCTCTTCCCGCCCCTTATCAATCTTCTTACCAGCCTTACCCGGGGGTTTATTCCCTTTCATGGTTTCTCCCTAGCTGATCATCGTTCTTCCCCTTGCCCCGTCAAAAAGGCATGCACTGCTTGACCGTGCTTCACCAATCTTCCCTTGAAGGGTTCATGAATAGTAAACAGTTTTTTGACTTTGTCAATAAAATAATTCCATCGAGAATGTCTAGGGTAGGGTCATCTGGCTTTATGGATTCCGGGGGGGCCCCCCGGGGCTTGGCCTCAGAGGTGAGCGGGGGGATTCCGGGGGCAACCCTGGAACAAGCCTACTGCTCCAGGAGCTCTATGTTCCAGTAGAGATAGTCCCTCCAGCTTTCCGGGATCTCCTTGAAACCTATGGTAATCCTGATGGCGGGCAGCCATGTGGGTCGTTTTGGTTTACGGATCAGCTTCATTCCTGCCTCACCAGGCGTACGCCCCCCCTTCTTCCTGTTGCACTCAACGCAGCAAGTCACTATGTTCTCCCATGCGGTCTTACCTCCCCTTGCCTTGGGAAGGACATGGTCATAGGTGAGTTCTTCTGCAGGATTCCTCGCACCACAATACTGGCATTGATAGCGATCCCGGGCATAAATATTTTGCCTCGAGAACTTGACCGTCCCCTTTGGCCTTTTGACCATCCTTAGGAGCCTCACAACCGCGGGCAACTTGATCGTGAAACTGACCGAATGTATCTCCCTGTTGTACTCTTCGATCACCTCCACCTTGCCCAGGCACAGCATTGTGACGGCCTTTTTCCAGTCGATGGTGCGCAGAGGCTCGTAAGTGATATTTAGAAGTAAAACGTGTTCCATGGCCACAAAAACTCGCGTCATTGAATCATTCTGGGAGTGACGTCTCTTCAAGCTTTTACTTAAATAGCATTATTTAAACCAAAACGATCAAGATTACAAGCAAAAAATGTCAAACAACCACGGATTCCCCTGAGGCCTCCCTTCTCTTGCTTGAGCGTTTTGGAGTTTTTCAAGAACCTCTTGCAAGATATTGTGGTTCAAATACCTTCTTGACATCCCTGCCGGAGACAATATAGTTGACTTCTACCGTAGCTGCATGGAAGCGGCCTTGTGGCCTCCGACCAGCCGGCAGGATAAACTATGGGAGGCGTTACCATGAATGGATATCGGAATCGGATTCTGCGTGTCGACCTGAGCACTCGCACCTTTCGGGAAGAATCCCTTGATGATAAGCTCATCCACGACTTTGTCGGGGGAGGAGGCTTCGGGATAAAGTTGCTGTATGATGAGCTGAGCCCTGGTATCGATCCCCTGGGGGAAGACAGCGCCCTGATCTTTATTGCCGGTCCCTTGGCCGGCACCAGCGCCCAGTCCTTCGGGCGTTGGAAGATCTTTTTCAAATCCCCCCTAACCGGAGGATTCTTCAAGTCGAGCGGTGGAGGCTTCTTCGCCCCGGAGCTCAAGTTTGCCGGGTTTGACGCAATCATCGTCCGGGGTAAGGCCGACAAGCCGGTCTACCTATGGGTGCACGATGGCTCCTGTGAACTGCGCGACGCTACTTATCTGTGGGGCCTGGGCTGTGACGACACCCACACCCTCATAAGAGAAGAACTGCATGACCCCAGGGTGCGTATCGCGTGTATCGGTCCCGGCGGGGAGCGAGGAGTCAAATTCGCCGGGGTCTTTTCAGACCGCCGGACAGCCGGCAGGGGTGGCGGCGGAGCGGTCATGGGGGCAAAAAACCTAAAGGCCGTTGCGGTTCGTG
>JAFDHB010000126.1 GCA_019308985.1 Deltaproteobacteria bacterium
TGAGTTGGTCGAAGCATTTCGAATTTCGTGCTTCGATATTCGAATTTCCACCTCTCGAAAAATAGGGTGCAACGCTTTGGCCCCATCTTGGGGCCTTCCTCATACCACCAGTTTTACGGGTGGTGGGTGATTTGAGAGTGTGCGTGTGGCACCCGGATAAGCTTGTATTAGAAGGCACGCTTTCTGGGTATGACCGATTTGCGAGTCATGAGCGCGGATTTGAAAGCACCAGGAAAAAAATTGCCGGTGGAAAAGAAAAAAAATACTGCCCCGGAAGAACATACATTATCAAATAGGAGCATCTCCTCTCCAGACAAGAAAGAGAGAGCACTTTTCCCCTTTATATTCACATTCTTTACCCTCCTGGTGGTATGGTTTCTGCTGTCGGGAAAATTTGATTTTTTCCACATCTCTCTCGGTATTATATCCTGCCTCATAGTTACAGTCCTTTCCGGCGAACAGCTGTTGCCCCCTCAAAAAATTCGGCCTCTTGTGAAAGTATGGCGCCGCTTTCTCCGATATCTCCCCTGGCTGGTTTTTCAAATTTTTTTGGCCAACCTGCACGTCATGTACCTCGTCTTTCACCCTAGGATGATGGACCTGATCGATCCTCGAATTATCAGGTTCAAGAGCAAATTCAGCGATGAGATGTCACTCTTCATATTCGCCAACTCCATAACCCTTACTCCAGGAACCATCACCGTGTATGTGAGCATTGACGGGGATTACGCGGTCCATGCGATTGACAAGCAGTGTGCCCAGTCACTTCCGGGTGAGATGGAAAAAAGGGTTGCTCAGATTGTGGGAGGTAAATAATGGATAGCCTGTTCTTCTATTCCGCATTATACTTCAGCCTCCTGATGATATTTTCTCTGTACCGGGCCGCCTTTGGCCCCACGGTGTTAGATCGACTGATGGGGGTCAATGCTATTGGCACTAAGACAACGGCTATCCTTGTCTTAGTCGGCTTGCTTTATCACAGAGTGGAGATGTTCGTTGATATTGCCCTCGCTTACGCCATGTTGAACTTTCTCGCAGTTCTCGCAGCATCAAGGTACTTTCAAAAGAGAAAGGGGCTTTATGATGAATCACCGTTGGAGCGCTGAGTCGACCGGAAACCTAAGCATTCCGGGGCCTTGCAGGTTAAATTGGGGCGAACCCTTTAGAGCCCACAGATTTCCTGTTCCAGTATCCGTAGCTCCCTTGAATAACCACGCAAAGGGCAGGAATAGTAGAGGAGTTTAGATGGATATTCTCGTCACCATATTTCTCATTGCCGGGATGTGTTTCTTCACCGGAGGCGCTGTCGGGATTCTCCGCCTACCGGAATTCTATACCCGTCTTCATGCCGCCGGACAACTGGATACCATGGGCGTACTTTTTGTGATGACGGCACTGGCCTTTCACGTTCTTGATGATTTTTCCTTGGGAGCAATACTGACGGGATTGAAAATTCTCCTAATCGTATTCCTCCTCTTCATAACAGGTCCCACGGCAACCCATGCTATTGTAGATGCCGGGGTTAGGGCTGGCCTTAGCCCCTGGAGGAAAACCGAAACCGAGGGAAAAAATGATCTGGGAGATTGAATTCATCATACTCACCTTGGTGATCATCCTGGGGATCAGCGCGGTCATGGTCAAAGATCTCCTGGGCGCGGCCATTCTATTCGGGGCTTACAGCTTTATGATGTGCCTATTGTGGGCCATCATGGGGGCTGTTGATGTGGCTTTCACAGAGGCCTCGGTGGGAGCGGGGGCCAGCACCGTCTTTTTTGTTGCAGCGGTTTTTCACACAACAAGGAGGACGAAAGATTGAAGGTCCTTACCCTTATTATAGTTCTTTTTTGCGGGGGGTTATTGATATATGGGACCCTGGATTTTCCTGCCTGGGGTGATCCCGCATCACCGGCAAGTACCCACGTTTCCCCCTACTATATCGAAAAAACCTTAGAAGATACGTCTGTGCCCAATGTTGTTACGTCTGTGCTGGCAGATTACCGCGGATTCGATACGTTGTTCGAGACCATCGTTATATTTACCGCGGCGGTATCCTGCTTTTTCCTTCTTCGGGTCCTTGAGCGTAAGGCGCCGGAATCAACTCTCTATCGTCATGTCCTGACCGGTATCACCATCCGCGTCAGGAGTGGGGAGAAACTGCCGGGAGAATTGGCCGAGTTTGAAAGGATCGATTCCGAATGGGTCCCCTATGATCTTATTATCAAGACTGGTTGCCGCTTGATTCTCCCGTTTATCCAGCTTTTCGCCCTCTATGTAATCGCGCACGGGCACCACAGTCCCGGCGGGGGCTTCCAGGGGGGAGTAATTATCGGGGCGGCTATGATCCTGTTCGCCATATCCAATAACCTCAGGTCTGCAATCAGATGGATTGGTGAGAAGATCGTCAACCTCCTTTGTTCTACAGGCGTATTCATTTATGCAGGAACAGGTCTCCTTTGCGTTTTTCTTGGCAGGAATTTTTTGGATTACGCCGCCCTTGCCGTACTTCTCGGCATTGATCCCGTCACCGCCCGCTCTCATGGAATTCTTGCTGTTGAAATAGGTGTAGGGATCGCCGTGATGGCCGTTGTTGTATCCCTCTACTACAATCTATCTTCAGCAGGGAAACTTGACGAAGGCCTTTGAGCATGGACGTCCTTATTGCAAAATTTGTGGCAACATACAACTACTGGGTCTATATCGCCCTCATGATGGTGGGCCTGTATGCAGTCATCGTCAAGCGCAACCTGGTAAAGAAGATTATCGGCATGAACATCGTTCAGACCGCAATCATCCTTTTTTTTATTTCCATCAGCGCCAAGAGAGGGGCAACTTTGCCTATTATCATGCACGGTCATGATGGCCACGATCAGGCCGTGCATGCAGCCGACTATATCAACCCCTTGCCTCATGTGCTAATGCTTACTGCGATAGTAGTCGCGGTTGCAACGCTTGGTGTCGCCTTATCAATGGCGGTTAGACTTTACCAACAGTATAACACCCTTGAGGAGGACGAAATTTGCAATCAAATGGAAGAAGAATGACCTGAGACTTTCCTGTTCTCAATATGATTCTTCTTGCTTCTGTCACGCGTCTTTGCAACAGCGGATGATCGGATGTAGGTTTGAGCGCCAAGAGGGCGCCTCCTGAACCGGTAGAGAGAAGGTTTTCGAATGAGGCTCCGATGAAATGGTCTACTAACGAGTAATCCAAAACGACTAGATAGATGAAATGGACTCCCCGCAGAATTTTTTGACCATCTTAATCGTAATTGCCCCTCTTTTTTTCTCCTTTTTCATGCCCATCTTGGGATGGCGGATGAGAAATCTGTGCCACCCATTGACAATTATCGCCACCCTCTTATCTCTTTTCTCTTCCCTATTCGTCATAGTACATGTAGTGAACCACGGGCCTGTTGACTACTACTTGGGCGGCTGGAGCCCGCCCTGGGGGATAGCTTTCCGTATCGATCATCTCAACGCATTGATGGCGGTTCTGGTCTCCTTTATTTGTTTCCTTGGAGCGGTATTCTCCAAGAATACCGTTCGAGAGGACTTTCCGCAAAAGGAAGGGGCATTTTTTTGCTTGTTCCTTCTGCTCTTTACCGGGCTTCAGGGAATCGTTTTGACAGGAGACCTGTTCAATCTTTTTGTCTTCCTCGAAGTCGCATCCCTCTCAGGCTATGCGCTGATAGCCATGGGTGAGAAGAGGGCGATGTACGCGAGTTTCCGATATGTTCTCATGGGGACTATAGGCGCAAGCTGGTATCTTCTGGGGGTCGGATACCTCTATATTGTGACCGGGTCTCTGAATATGATGGACCTGTCTGAGTTACTGCCGCCTCTTTATCAATCAAAGGCGGTTTTGGTCGGCTTTGGGTTTATTCTTTTCGGGATCGGAATAAAGATGGCCCTTTTCCCGTTGCACGTATGGCTCCCGGACGCTTATACCTATGCCCCGTCTGCGGTGAGCGCCACCGTTGCACCACTCATGACCAAGGTCATGATCTATGTCATCCTACGAGTTGCGTTTACGGTGTTTGAGCCTGAATTTCCTATACACACTTTGCATGCGACGGCTGTTTTGGCCTGGATTGGTGTTTTCGCCATATTGTTTGGTGGAATCATGGCCCTTTCTCAAAGGGATTTTAAGAGAATGCTGTGTTACATCATCGTTGCAGAGATAGGGTATATTATAGGCGGTATCGGTGTTGCAAATGTCACCTCCATGAAAGGCGCCGTCTTCCATATACTGAACGATGCCCTAATGATGATGTGCCTTTTTTTTGTAGCGGGTATGGTAATGTACAGGACAAGCGGACATAGGATATCCGACCTGGAAGGGCTCTTCAGAAAGATGCCCTTCGTTGCCGCCGTTTTCACCGTGGGGGCATTAGCCGTCATAGGGGTTCCGCCCACAGGAGGGTTCTTCAGTAAGTGGTACTTGCTCCTGGGCGGAATAGAAGCCGGCCATTGGGGCTTTGTCGCAGCATTGCTCATAAGTACCCTTATCAATGTAGCCCTGTTTGTCAGGGTTTTTGACAGAGGCATCTACTTGCATGCCTTAAGCCATGCTTCAGGCCACTCCCAGGAAAACGAAGGGGTCTTTCAAAGGCAAGATGACCACAGAACACCCCTCAGTATGGTTGTTCCTGCGTTCATCGTTATCTTGGCTATCTTCTTGGCCGGTATATTCAATCAGGCCATTTTGAAAAATATTATTCAATTTGCTTTGCCATCGGGGCTTTAACCTCGGCATGCGTAAGGTTTAAAGATATCATGGAGCTGTTGGGCATACAATATAGACCACTACTGGCCATAGTGGTCCCTACCATGGTGGCTTGCCTTATCTTGATCTTCGGTAGTCAGCCGAATCTCAGGGAAACCTGGACGATCATTGGGAGTGTGCTCCTTTTTTCTGTTGTCACATCCATGCATCCCGTTGTCCTGGGCGGTGGTTCCATCCAGTACACGTTGTTTCGTCTTCTACCGAACATTGATTTCGCCTTCAATGTAGATGCATTCGGCCTTGTCTTTGCCACTACCTCATCTTCTCTTTGGATACTGGTCTCGCTTTACTCTATCTGCTATATGAGGTCCTTAGGGGAGCATGCCCAAACGAGATACTATTTCTCCTTTGCACTCGCCCTCCTGGGCGCCATTGGTATAGCCCTCTCGAGCAACCTGGTGACGATGTTCGTGTTTTACGAGATTTTGACCATCTCGACTTATCCTCTGGTGGCCCACGAAGAGTCACCCGAGGCCATATCCGCCGGCCATAAATACTTGGCGTACCTGCTTGGTGGAGGTGTGTTTTTCCTCTTGGCAATACTCATTGTTTACTTTCTTGTTGGTACGACGGACTTCCTTCCCGGAGGCATCTTGAAGCCGGCCTTGGGTTCCTCATCAAGGATGGTACTTTACATGGTTTTCTTCTGCTTTATGCTCGGGTTCGTAAAGGCTGCCTGGATGCCGGTCCACTCGTGGCTTCCGAGCGCGATGATCGCTCCAACGCCTGTAAGCGCCCTCTTGCACGCCGTGGCGGTGGTAAAGGCCGGTGTTTTTGGAATCATCAGGATCGTTTGCTACATCTACGGGGTAGATGTCATGCAAGGACTCGGTCTTGGCCTGATACTTGCCTCAGTCGCCGCCTTTACCATAATAGCTGCAAACCTTTATGCCATTGGGCAAAAGAACCTGAAAAGGATGCTGGCCTATTCGACCATAAACCAACTTTCTTTTATCATCATATCCGTTGCACTGCTGAGTCCCATGGCCGTAAAAGGTGCCATGCTGCATATCACTTTCCATGGTTTCATGAAGATTACCTTGTTTCTCTGTGCCGGCGCCATCACGGCCATATCGGGCAAAAGGGACATCTCTGAGCTGAATGGCCTAGGTCGCGTTATGCCGATTACCATGACGGCCTTCACCATAGGCGCCTTTGGAATGTTCGGGGCCCCGCCTCTTGCAGGTTTCATAAGCAAGTGGCATGTCGTGCTGGGCGCCGTTGAATCAGGGCAGCGCCTTATATTGTTTACGATATTGCTCGGATCCATCCTCGACGTCGTTTACTTTTCATCCGTCATTGTATCCGCCTTCTTCAAGAAAATCCCCGAGAGGGAAACTCTAAGGGGAGACATGGAAGAAAAGGTGGAGGTCTATTCGGAAAAGCCGGAGAGACTGGAATTTAAGAGGCCGATCTATCTTTTTATGGTCATACCCCTGTCCATCACCGCTCTTTTTTCCATTCTTCTTTGTCTGTTTCCGAACACTTTTTCCATCTATGGGCTCGTGCAAGTGGCGGCAAAAGATATTTTCGGAGGAACATGGCCATGAACAGGTTCCGGAGATACCCCAAGAAGTTGATGTGGAGGCTTTACTTCGTTTGCCTAGCAATAAGTTTGGGATTGGATCTCGTCTTGCTCCATTCCCATCTCCTTCACTACCATTTTTCTTTTCAATATGTGTCGGAGTTCTTTGCCCTGTTGGGGCTGTTCGGTTGCATCGCATTGATCCTAATTGCTAAGGGAATGGGATACTTCATCGTAGTGGATGAGGACTACTATTCGGACAAATCGAGGAGTGAGAAGTGATCCAGTGGGTACATCCGGGCATTATCATCGGTTTGGGTGCGTTCCTGATCCCTTTTATTCCCTGGAAGAAAGTAAAGCTAGCATACTTTCTCATGCTCCCTATGGCAGGGCTCGTGATCCTGCTCCTGACATCAAGGGGCCTCTTTGGCCCGATTCCACCATGGCCCGAGTCACTCCATAAGTTTCAGATCCCCTTTTTGCACTATACCCTGGAGTTGGTCAGGATAAACAAACTGAGCATGCTTTTCGGGTATGTTTATGTTTTGGCCGCCTTCTGCATGAACCTTTATGCACTTCGGGTAAAGAACGATTGGGAGCATGTCGTGGCCATGATCTATGTTGGAAGTGCACTCGGAGCTGTTTTTGCGGGCGACTTTTTTACCCTCTTTTTCTGCCTTGAGATCATGTCCTGGGCCCCTTTTTTCCTGATCCTTTTCAGAGGAACCAGGAAAGCCCTCTCTGCGGCCATCAGGTATATCCTGTGGCATCATTTCAGCGGACTTCTCATCCTGGCAGGCATTCTCCTGCATGCCCATCAAACCGGTTCCCTAAAATTTGAGCATTTACCGTGGGGTTGGGGCGAGGGTTATCTGGGTTATAATCTCATGCTGTTGGGCTTTATTACAAATGCGGCGACTGCGCCGTTCCACTCATGGCTTGCCGACACTTATCCTGAAGCTACACCGAGCGCTTCGGTCTATATGACGGCCTATACAACAAAGACCGCCGTGTTTTGTTTGATCATCACCTTTTCCGGCGTGCCCCTCTTGATGTGGCTGGGCGTGATATCGGCCATGTTTTCGGTGTTTATGGCCGTGCTTGAAAACGATGGAAGAAGGCTGCTTTCCTACCATATTGTATCCCAGGTGGGATACATGGTTGCCGGCGTAGGCATGGGGACTGAAATGGCCATAAACGGCGCTGCCGCTCATGCTTTTTGTCATATAATTTACAAGGCATTGCTTTACATGGGGGCAGGGTGCGCCCTGGTGGTTGCGGGAACGGCCAAATTTGACCGACTAGGGGGCTTGTATAAGTACATGCCTGTCTCCTTCTGGCTGACAATGGTTGGAGGTCTTTCCATCTCAGCCTTTCCGATGTTCAGCGGATTCATCAGCAAGACGATGACCATCGAAGCGGCCGAACTCCTTGGGAAGCCGATCATATACCTGATGCTTGAAGGGGCCTCCATCGGCACTTTTCTCCACACCGGCCTCAAACTTCCGTGGAACATCTGGTTGCAAGGAAAAGATGAGCCTCCGGAAGATATCCGGTCCAGGTTGAGAGATTCTGCCATCAACACACCGATAAACATGTTGATGGCCATGGGGATCCTTGCCTTTTTTTGTATTTTCCTGGGCCTGTATCCTGGGCTGCTCTATAGCATGCTCCCCTACCCCGTTGAATTTGTCCCCTATACTATCACGCGGGTCTTTTCATTGACCCAGATGTTTATCTTCACTTTCTTGGGATTCTGGCTCCTAAGGAAGATGCTTGGCGGTCACCCCACATATGTCCTTGATACGGATTGGCTTGTCAGAATTCCCGGTATGAAGTTGATCCGCTTTTGCAATGGTCCCCTCCTTGTTTTCGGAGGCTTGCTTGACAGAAACATATTGAAATGGACGGCCTTTGTCCTCTCTGGCATCCGAGATCCTGGGCTGGAAGGGAAGATGACCCCTAGGACTATCGGATTGGGAGTGTTGGTAACGCTTATTGCATTTTCAATTTTTATCTTCGCACAGTTTTGAGGAAATGGGCCAGGGAAGGATAAAATTTTGCCGAGTGATCCCTTGTCTAGGTGAGTTCTTAACAGTAGGCAGGTTGACTCCGACAGGAGGATATGGGATTGTACCTGATGTAGCAGTGATGCAATGCGGAACGGGAGGAAGGCATGAACGATGAGAAACGCCCCAGCCTTGATGAGCTTGTGAGCGAGATGTCACATAGCATAAAGAATATTCTCAACAAACTGGAAGGGGGCGCCTACATGGTCAATTCCGGCCTCAGCAGGGACAGACCTGAAATACTCAAGAGCGGCTGGTCAATATTGGAAGAGAACATAGACAGGGTCTCGGACCTCCTAATGAATATCCTTCTTTATTCAAAGGAGTGGGCTCCAGAGCCGGAGACATGTTCGCCGAATAAAATCCTAGATGACGTCTTTGATGTAATCAGGGGGCGGATCAGGGGCTCAAAGACGGAGCTGTCGAAGGAGTCGGCTCCGGAAGTTGAGGAGTGCCTGCTCGATCCAAAGGCGATTCACATGGCGCTCCTCAATATTTACGGCTATGTCATTGGGTCCCTGCGTCCGGGAGATAGGGGCTCTCGGGATGTCAGGCTTGAACTGGCGGCAGAGGAGGGGGATGAAGGAGTAAGGTTCAAGGTATTGGTATTTGGCCAGGGAGTTTCAACGGTGATCCACGAGACCGCCTTTGAGGAACTTTACAAAAGAGAACCAATGGACGCCACATTTGGTTTGCGTGTCGCAAAAAAGGTCGTCGAAGCGCATAGGGGGACCCTCACCCTTGAATCAATGCCTGGAGAAGGCCTGATTTTCACGGTCTACGTGCCGGCCAACCGGGAGGCGAGGGCCTGAGTTTCCCTATTCCTTGAGCAGATCCTTGATGATCTTCACCAGTTCGTCGGGATTGACGGGTTTTTCGATAAAGGCATTGGGAGATGAGAACTTGGCTATCCCTTCCGTCTCTACCACATTCTTATCCCCGGCGGAAGGGTGCTTGAATATGAAATCCTTTAGATCCACACCCGTCACTTCCGACGCCCCGGAGATGACCACTATAGGGATGTTGCAGAGTTCAGGGTCTTTTTTCAATTCCTGAAACATGGCGATTCCGCTTTGCTCCGGCATGATGAGGTCCAGGGTGATAAGGTCAGGCTTTTCTTTCCTTGCCAGCTCCAGTCCCTCCTTCCCGTTGGTGGCGCTGACGCTCTCATAGCCGTTATCTTCTACGATAAGACTGATGATGCTCACGTTGTCCGGATCATCATCGACTATCAGGATCTTTTTCGGCATCTCAATCCTCCTTTAGAAAACACGTTCCATTCTATGTTCGGACAGGGGAAAAATCCAGAGGAAAAACAATAGGCCTCATAGCCCAAGGAGTTTCTGTATATCCGGGTGCTTTTTCATCACCTTCAGAAACTGTCCCGTGCGGCGATCCAGCCTGCCCTTGAGTATTTTCATTATGGATTCCATGATGATAAAGCCCATGGTATGATCCTCCCTGAGCAGGGCCAGGAATTGCTCCCCGGGAGTATACAGGATCTCGCAAGGGTCCGAGCAGATGGCGTAGCTGGTGTGGGTAGACCCGGGTATGAGCGAAGACCAGCCAAAGGAGTACCCGGACTTTATAGAACCAAGGGATATGATTATCATGGCAGATACCTCGACCTCCAAAAGGATCTTGCCCCTCTTCAGCATGTAAAAATATTCGGCCTTGTCACCTTCCCGGTAGATGACCTCTCTTTCCTTGTATTGCCGTTTCTCCACAATGGGACATAGCTTTTCAAGCATCTCGTCCGTCAAGCCTTCCATCAGGTATATCTTCCTTATGTCCTCCATTGAAACCATGCGAATCTCCTGTCAAAATATTGGGGGTTGACAGGCTGTTGCCCAAATCTTTTCCGCTCCACCCATTGATGAACTCGTAAAAAGTCGAAATTGGGATGGCAAAGTAAAAAGCTTCAAGTTCAAGGCGCGCGAATCTCGTGTGATGAGGCGTACTTACCGTACGCCGCAATCACAACGA
>JAFDHB010000127.1 GCA_019308985.1 Deltaproteobacteria bacterium
ATCACGGTACCCGCGGGGCAGTCATATGAGAATACGGGAGTAGGGTTCATCAGTGCGGAGGCCGTTGTATCCCTGGCCAGGGCCATCGACGAGGAAAAGATCCCGGTCCACAAGATCCTGACGGTCATAGGCAAGGACAACTCCCGGGTTCACGCAAAGGTCCGGATCGGAACCCCTGTCAAAGACCTCCTTGATGGTCTGAACATGGAAGCGGGGGAGAGGGACAGGGTCGTGTTGGGAGGGCCCATGACCGGCCGGGCTGTTTACTCCCCGGAAGACACCCCGATTTCCCGGGATACGGATGCCATCATGGTCCAGGATGCTGCCGACATAATACTCAGTGAAGTCACCCCTTGTGTCAATTGCGGAGAATGCGTGAGGGTCTGTCCGGCGAAAATGCCTGTCAACATGCTCATACGTTACCTGGAAAACGGCCTCATTGAAGATGCGGCCCATGATTACGACCTCTTGTCATGCATTGAATGCGGACTGTGCAGTTATGTGTGCATAGCGAGAATACCCCTTTTCCACTACATCATGTTTGGGAAGCATGAATTCACCCGGATGAAAGACGCGGAGGGATAATATGGAGCACAAGAAACTCCTTATCGGTTCCCATGCCCCCTTCTTGCACAACGGGAGCAGTATCGGTGAAAAGAACCTGCATACAGGGCTTGCGGCACTTCCCGCAGTGCTCATGGGAATATACCAGTACGGTGCCCCCGCCCTCGGGGTGGTAGCGCTATCCGTTTCCTTCGCCATGATATGGGAACTGCTCATGAACAGGGTCATGGGACGACCCTTGAGCATCATTGACTGGAACGCGGGCCTTATAGGCCTGCTTTTCGCAATGCTCATGCCAGCTACCATCCCCTGGTGGGCGGTGGTGTTGGGTACTTTTGTTGCAATCGTCGTAGGCAAGCAGATCTTCGGGGGGATCGGGTGTAACCCCTTGCATCCCGTACTGGTAGCGGTCGCTACTATGATCTTGTCCTGGAAGGACCTGCTCGACTTCAACCAGGCCCTGGTAAACTACGATCTCGGATTCAACATGGTTTATCCCCTGTCTGCCGCCAAGGCCTTTGGATCATCAGCTGTAGAAAATTACTCCACCTTGGGCCTTCTCCTTGGCCAGCAATCCGGAGGGCTTGGTGCAACCTTTGGCATAGGCATCATTATCGGCGGCATGTACCTCATACTCCGTGGCTTTGTTAGGTGGGAAATCACTCTTTCCTATATTGTCGGTGTCTTTGTAACAGCCTTATTTTTCAACATCTCCAGTCCTGATCAGTACGCCGGACCCATTTTTCATGTCCTTTCCGGCTACACCTTGATCATGGCCTTCTTTTTTCTTCCCGAGGATTCATCTTCTCCGGTGAATTTCGTGCCCATGTTGATATACGGGGCCATGGCCGGCTTTTTGACCGTGCTTGTCAGGAATGTAGGTGCCTTTGTGGACGGCGCGGTGTTCTCCGTGCTGCTGATGAATATCGCCAACCCCATGATAGATAAGATCAGACCCAGGGCATTGGGGAGGAGAGTGGAACATGCGTGAAATGATCAGGCTTATTATTACGGTGCTCGTCTTCAGCGCATTTTCTGGGGGCCTGCTCGCGGCCTTGTACAACGGAACTCAGGCCCGCATCGAATACCAGGTGCTCAAGTTTGTCAAGGGACCAACCATAAAGCAAATCATGGCCGGGGCTGCCAATGATCCCCTTACGGACCGGTTCAAGCTGGAGGACGGCAAAATCGACAGGGAATTCTATGTCGGCGTTTTTGAAGGCAAACCCAAGGTAGTGGCCTTTGAATCATTTGGTAAAGGTTACGAGGGTGACCTTGGTGTCATTGTTGCTGTTGATGTTGAAAATGATAAGATTGTAGGGATCGGTGTGACCACCCACCGTGAAACCCCGGGGGTCGGCTCAAGGGTCAAGACGGATCCATCCTTTGCCGAGCAATTCAAGGGCTTACCCCTCAAGGAGCCTTTTAAGATAAGGTTGGACGGAGGCCAGATTGATGCCGTCACCGGGGCATCCTTCTCCTCCCGGGGAGTGTGCGAGGCCGTGACTAAGGCCGCTGATGTTTACGCGAAACACAAAAAGGATATCCTGGAAAAACTGGAGACCCTAAGAACGTAAGGAGTTAGTGACCCATGGCAAAGAGTGCTGTTCAAGAATTCACCAAGGGACTTTGGGAGGAAATTCCTCCGTTTCGCCTCGTTCTTGGTCTTTGCCCTGTGCTGGCGGTAACAAAGGGGGTTGAGACCGGTATCGGCATGGGCATAGCCACTACCTTCGTGCTGGTATGTTCCAATATCATAATATCGCTTTTGAGGAATTTCATACCAAAGACGGTCCGTATCGCCTGCTTTATCGTTGTCATAGCTACCTTTGTCACTGTAGTGGAGATCCTCATGCAGGCCTATGCCTATCCCCTGTTTCTCAAGCTGGGGATCTTTACACCTCTTATTGTGGTCAATTGCATCATCCTGGGTCGAGCAGAGGCCTTTGCCTCGAAGAGAAACGTCGTACATTCACTTGCGGACGGGCTCGGCATTGGTATCGGCTTTACACTCTCCCTTACCGCCCTTGCAATGATCAGGGAGGTCTTTGGAAACGGTACCTTTTACAACATCCCGGTCTTCGGTCCGTCCTTCCAACCCTATAAGTTCATGGTCGAGGCACCCGGTGCATTCGTTTGTCTTGGTCTTATGCTGTGTATTATGAATATCCTGGGCAAGAAATGATATTAGCTCTGTTGGGCTTCCAATTCCAGGAGGGAATCAAATGGGAGATCTGATATTTCTGGTAATAAGCTGTATCTTTGTCAACAATATCTTACTGATGCAATATCTGGGCAACTGTCCCTTTCTCGGGGTGTCCAAAAAGATGGAGACCGCTGTGGGCATGGCCATGGCGGTGATCTTTGTGCTGGTCATGGCAGGTGCCCTTACATGGGTCGTCAATCACTTTCTTTTGAGGCCCTTCGGCCTGGGTTATCTGAGGACTGTGGCCTTCATACTGCTCATCGCATCACTGGTCCAGTTCGTGGAGATGTTTCTCAAGAAGAGCATACCTGCTCTTTATTCCGGATTAGGAATATTTCTGCCCCTTATAACGACAAACTGCGCAGTAATGGGAGTGGCGCTCATCTTGGACAAGGAGGATTACAATTTTATCCAGGCCCTGGTCGCCTCCTTTAGCTATGCGGCAGGTTTTGGACTGGCGCTAGTGCTCTTTGCCGGGGTAAGGGAACGGATCCTCTTGGCAAGGGTGCCGAAGCCGCTTCAGGATACTTCTATCGGGCTTGTAATGGCGGGGATGATGTCTCTAGCCTTCTTTGCATTCAAGGGGATGGCATAAATGTCGGTTCGGATCGAACGTCTTGCTAGACGCGGGCGCAGGTAGTTTGATTTCCAGGCAATGAATATTTTGTTATATTGTTGAGTGTTTCCAAGGTGTTCAAGGTGCTTCAAGGAGGAGCTTCATGATTGTCGGACTGCTGGTCATGAGCGGCCTGGGCTTGGCCGTCGGGGTTGGCTTGGCCCTCGCCTCAAAGGTATTCTATGTGTACGTGGATCCCAAGATAGAGCAAATCGAAGAGGCCCTGCCAGGGGCAAACTGTGGTGGTTGCGGGCTGCCCGGGTGCAGCGCTAATGCAGTTGCCATTGTTGAAGGCAAGGCTTCGGCCTCGTCCTGTGTAGCAGGCGGTCCTGAGCTTGCTTTCGAGATCGCCGGGATCCTCGGTGTGGAAGTGGAGGTGAAGGAGCCTGACATCGCTCGACCTGGCTGTACTTATGGCGTGGGCGATCCTGGATGTGACCTCAAGTATATTTACAACGGTGCATATGACTGTAGGGCAGCAGCGCTCCTTGACGGAGGTTCCAAGGAATGCCCCATAGGCTGTCTTGGCTTGGGTACCTGCGTGAGGGCCTGTCCTTTTGATGCACTTTCCATGGGGCCAGATAATCTGCCCAAGGTCGACATTTCAAAATGCACGGGCTGTGGTACGTGCGAGAGGGTATGCCCAAAGCACATCATTACCCTGACCTCCAGCACAAGGAGAATAATCCACTTTAACGTCTTGGACGAATGCCTGGCCCCCTGTCAGCAGCGGTGTCCGGCCAACCTTGATATACCCCTTTACCTAAAACTCATCGCTGAAGGCCGGGACAAGGAAGCCCTTGATGTTATCAAGGAAAGAATCCCCATGCCCCTTTCTATAGGTCGGGTCTGTCCCCATTTTTGCGAATCCGTCTGTCGTCGGAATTATGTGGATGAACCCGTGAATATCAACCACCTGAAGCGATTCTGCGCGGACATTGAAATGAAAGGGATAGACCGTTATGACGTCTATCTGGCCCCTCCCTCGGGAAAACGCGTTGCGATTATCGGTGGTGGACCTGCGGGACTTGCCGCCGCCTACTACTTGAAACGCCTTGGTCACGACTCTACAATCTTTGAGGCCATGCCTAAACTCGGCGGAATGTTGCGCTACGGCATTCCGGAGTACAGGCTCCCCAAAAAGGTGTTGGACTGGGAAATAGACGGGATCATAGGGCTGGGAATCGATGTGCGCCTCAATGAAAGAATGGGCAAGCATTTCACCCTCAAGTCCCTGAGGGACGAAGGCTTTGATGCGGTATTCATTGGAATAGGGGCGTGGGGAGGCAGGAGCATGCGTGTCGAGGGAGAAGACCTTGAGGGAGTCCTATCGGGAACGGAATTCTTGATCCAGCGTGGTCTTGAAAAGGAAGTCAAGATAGGCAAGAGGGTCGTGATAATCGGTGGAGGAAACACCGCTATTGATGCGGCCCGTACCTCGTGGAGGCTTGGTGCGGAGGAGGTCACCGTCCTTTACCGCAGGAGCCGCCAGGAGATGCCCGCAGCGGACTACGAGGTGGAAGAAGCCGAAATGGAGGGCGTGAAGTTCCATTTTCTCGCAGCCCCGACCCGGCTCATCGGTGAAAACGGTCGCCTCAAGGCCATTGAATTCTTGCGCATGGAACTCGGCGAGCCGGATGAAAGCGGGCGCCGCCGGCCTGTGCCCGTGGAGGGCACGGAGACGGTCATAGAAGTTGACAATGTCATTGCAGCCATTGGCCAGTTCCCTGATCTCAAACCGGAGATTATCCAGTGTGACGGTATTGAACTCAAGACCACACGCTGGAACACCATTGATACCGACCCTGAGACATTGCAAACGAACGTTGATTGGATCTTTGCCGGCGGTGACGTGGTTATCGGTGCCGCTACCGTGGTTGAGGCCCTTGCAGCGGCACGGAAGGCAGCATACTCGATTCACCGTTACTTGAACGGTGAGACCCGGGTTCGACCCATGGAAGGCATCAGAAAGGATATATGGGATGAGGCAAATGAAGAAGAAGTCAAGTCCCTGCCCAAGACCCCCAGGATAAAGATGCCTGACCTTCATGTACCCGAGCGCAAGGGTAATTTCAAGGAGGTTGAACTGGGCCTAACCCAGGAACAGGCCCGGGAGGCTGCAAGGCGATGCCTCCAATGTGGTATTTATTGCTACCAGAGAAACTGAAGGCCTTATGTCCTCACCCTCAATATTTTACTGGTAATTACAATGGGATATTGAACTCTCATCTCTGATCTCCTTCCGTTTCGGCTCAGGATGGTGATTTACCGCTTGCTTTTTCGCCCTTTCTCCATGGCTTGACGTTCTGCTGAAATTTTGCTGGATTGTAGTCTGCAAAACAAAACCCTCCGGAAATTCTTGAAAAGGAATGTACCTTTGATCAAATTCAGGACAATAGCCCATGTCCTTCCCTCCATTGTAAATTCTCCAGAAACGAGGTAAAATACCAATAAAAGTGGCAGGGTGTGATTATGAGGATTGTAATTGTCGGTGCAGGGGCCATTGGGCGATTTTTCGGGGGTATGCTGAGAAGAAGCGGCAATGAGGTCATCTTCGTGGAAAGCAATCCCGAAGTGGTAAACGCCATTAATGAAAATGGAGTTCAGTTCATTAGGCCTGGTGAAGATCAAAGCAACGTAACCCTGAGAGTAAAGGCCCGTGCCACTGGAGAACCTGATTCTGTTGACGCCTGTGACCTGATTATCCTTGCTGTAAAGGGTTATACTACCGCCGCAGCAGTGAGAAGGATCGCCATGTTGGTAAGGGATGACGCTCCTTTGCTCACCATCCAGACAGGGCTCGGGAACATAGAGACCATGGCTGAAATCCTGGACAAGAAGAATCTCTTGGGAGGTGTTACTTTTCACGGAGCGACCTCCCTGGATGAATCCAGGGTGAGGCACGCCGGCTCGGGGAAAACCCTTATAGGGGAGCTGCATGGACGCAGGTCCGAACGGCTCTTTCGCATAAAGGAACTGTTTTATCACTCAGGTATTGAAACAGAGATATCTGATAACATAATAGGGCATATTTGGGCAAAGAGTCTGGTATATTCTGCCATAAATCCCTTGACCGCCATACTCCGGCTGAAAAACGGCCAGATCGTGGAGAAGATGGAGTCCATTTCCCTTGCCAGACGTCTTATTGATGAGGGGAAAGTGGTGGCACAGGCCTATGCCGTGCAATTACCTGACGACGACCTTTATGATAGCCTCCTGGTGGTATGCCGCAGTACAGCCGAAAACCTCTCTCCCATGCTACAGGATCTCCTGAACAACAGACCTACTGAGATCGAGACCTTGAACGGCATGATCTTTTCTCTCGGAAGACGAAAAGGCATCTCCACTCCCTTGCATCAGGCCATGACGGATCTGATTCGCCTACTGGCGAAATGGGGCAGCCACCGGGAGTTCGGGCCCTAAGCAAATACAACATTTTTCCAAACAATCAGGAGTTAGTCCCATGAAGAAAAAGACCGAAAGACGTTTCTACCTCAAACACTTCAAGGCCATCAGTTATGCCATAGCCACCTATGAAGACTTAAATATCCTAATGCGGCACCTCGTAGAGGGAACTAAACGCACCTTTGGCGCCAAGGGCTGCAGCATTATGCTGCTGGATGAAAGGGAAAAACAACTGATCCACGTGGCCAGTTGCGGAATCAGTGAAGAGTATCTCAATAAGGGACCTGTTTTCTTCGACGACGAGGATTGTGCCTTCTGGACGGGTAAACCCGTATATGTTGAGAACATGCAAGAGGATCCCCGCGTTCAATATCCCGAAGCGGCGGCAAAGGAAGGTATAGTCTCCATGCTCTCCATCCCGATCAAAAGCAGGGAGACTACGATAGGAATCCTGAGAATCTACCACGGCGAGCCCTGTCCGCTTGATGACGAGGATATTGACAGCCTCTCCATATTGACTTTGCTCCTGGGACTGGTGATTGAAAACAATGGACTCAAGAATTTCCTGGAACAGGTGAGGGTTGCCCTGGATAGCCTTCCCCCCAGGATGCTTAAGGAATTGTAGACTGTGAAAGGCCGGGTCTTCACTGACACCACTGAGATCTTTTCCATAGACTACGGTGACATTATTAGAGTAGGACAGAAGCATTACCGTGTAATCGGGCATGAGAGAGAATATCGTTTTGGGCTGGAAGATCCCAAATTTTGGGTCAAAAGGGCAGTAGATGTTGAAACAGGAGAGAAAAAGATCATAAAACTGTCCTTCTTTGAATCTTTCGAGACCACCCTTGGAGGGGTGAAGGTGAGGTGCTTTAGAAATCCCACCAAGGAAGGTGAAATACTGGACCTTGTAAAGGATCATCCCTATTTTATGCATGGCACCGCACATATTGATGAGAAGGGGAACAATATCAGGATCCTAGAAATAGTGCATGGCCCGAACTTCTTGAATTACATTGATAATCTGGTCATGGGGCACGAGATATATTTTCACACCATACTCCCCGACATATTGAAAAAACTTGCAAAGGCCTTTGAGGCAATCCGCTTTCTCCATGTACATGGGTTCAAACACGGAGACATCCGCAATGACCACATCATAGTTGAACACCGTACGGGAAACTATACATGGATTGACTTTGATTATGACTATGAGACCAGCGAAAACCCCTTTGGCTTGGATCTGTTCGGCATGGGGAATGTCCTCCTTTATGCACTGGGAAAGGGTTTCCACAATCTTTACATGATAAAACATGACACCTCCATATACAAAGACCTGGTTGAACGCCTCGAACCGGGAGATTTTTCCATACTTGATAAATGGAGATTCGTTAACCTGCAAAAACTCTTTCCCTATATACCTACACCCTTGAACGATATCCTCATGCATTTTTCTAGGGGCGCCAATATATACTACGAGTACGTTGAAGAAATCATTGAAGACTTAAATAGGTCTCTTCATGCAATCGGATGAGAGGGGAGGAGCATCTTGGCAAATTCCATACTTGTTTCACTGAGCGACTCTTTGAGTTCCAGGGCTGCCTTGGACTTCTTGGGACGTCTCTCCTTCCGCCCCGAGGACACCTATATTACCCTCTTCCACCTTTACAGGAAACCATCTGCAAGCGAAGAATTGATGGGGAAAAAATTTACCGAGGAGCAACCGGCAAGGTATTTGGCGGTCTTAGAAAAGGCCAAGGAAAAACTGGTTGAGTTTGGGTTTGATCCTAAGAAGATCAAGATTGAGATGGTTACCAAGTCCTATGGTACGGTTTCTGAAGGTATCATTGAGATGTGCAAGAAGCATAAGTATGACCTTGTAATTATCGGGCGAAAACGTATGTCCAAGGCCGAAGAGTTCGTGCTGGGAGATGTGAGCGTAAAGCTTGTCAGATCACTGGAGGGGCCTGCCGTACTGGTTGTCAAGTCAGATTGATCCAAGAAGCGGTATGATTTTATGCCTTGACAGGGAGTCAATCATTGACTATATTTTGCCCGGTTTCTTGGAGGGGGACCACTTCTTCATCCCATTATCAAGCAAATCAAAGTGCTTGGATCGCCACTAATAGGAAGGGAGGAAACTACACCCATGAGGAAAACCCTGTTGCTTCTCTCATTGATTACGGTTACTGCTCTTGCTTTTTTTGCTGTTGGCGCTATCAAGGCCCAAGAAAAAAAGATCGAGGCCCCTGAAACAATCACGATCGAGACCCAGGGTCTCAAGAGAGATAAGAAGGGCCCGGTGATATTCAGCCATAAGAAACACCAGGAAGAATACCTTAACGCGGAAGGCAAGAAGCCCATAGCATGTACCGAATGCCATCACGATTACAAGGAAGAGGGCGGCAAGCTGGTGAACGTATGGAAAGAGGGCCAGCACGTGCAGAAGTGCAACGAATGCCATGACCCCAACAAGAGCGAGGGCAAAAAGAAGAAGATTCAGCTTGCAATGCACAAGAACTGCAAGGACTGCCATAAGACGCTTGTGAAGGCGAAGAAAACCAAAAAGGCCCCTTACAAGAAATGCACCGATTGCCATCAGAAGAAAAAAAAGAAATAGGGGATTAGCCCTGTCCTTGGCGTCACGATTGTTTTCCTAGGCAAAAGAAATGCCGCCTCCAGGAATGGAAGCGGCATTTTCAATCCACAAGAATATTAGGGTCTACACCTCTGTCACCGTGATCGCCTCCGGCTCACAGACTTCAACGCAGCTCTCACAGCCGAGACATTCCTCTGCATTTACGGGAACGGACTTGCCGTCCTCCAACTCGAAGACATCCACGGGACAAACTTCCACGCATTCTTCGCAAGCTTCGCATTTATCAGGATCAACAGTAACTTCGTAAGCCATTTCCTTTTCCTCCTAGATGAAAAATATATTAATTATTTCAGTAAGTTACATCCTATCGCCGCCTTCAGTTCAAGGAAGTGTGAATTCTTTAACAAAGAGAAATACCCCTGTCAAGCTTTTTCTCCCAAATTAATGATGGCTTCGTAAAAAGTCCAATTTCTGCGTTGCGCTTCATCCCTGCCCCGTTAAATGGGCATTTTCCGCATTGAATCAAAGACCTGGGACCGTTAGAGAACATCGTGGGTTCAATAGTTGTGAATTCAGGGTTATTTAACGGGGTAAATGATTGCGGCGTACGCTAAGTACGCCTCGTCACACGAGATTCGCGCGCCTTGAACTTGAAGCTTTTTACTTTGCCATCTTAATTTCGACTTTTTACGAGTTC
>JAFDHB010000128.1 GCA_019308985.1 Deltaproteobacteria bacterium
ATCCCAAGCCTTTTTTGAAGGTAGTCCGTGGTACACTCTTCCAGACCATGATCAAAGCGGACAATGACCGTTGGCCCTTTATTGAATTCCACGTGCCCCGTGCCGAACTTTGGATGAAAAACCGTCTGACCGTCAGATAATGAATTCATAATTTCCCTCATTCTTAGAGGATCATTCGCAGTAGATCCTTACTGTCGGCAATGACCTGAAGCGGAATATCGTAACTACCGAAAAAACCGGCTCCCTGCTCCCCTAAATTATCGCGAAGAAACCTGTATATCCTTTTTGAATCAGCAATCTCTCCATTTTCCGTGATGCCTTCACATCCGAGGTTTCCAAGGAACTTCCGCACCCTTTTCACTGGAACGTAACAGAATGGGACAACGCTATCCCCCTTGAGGATCTGTTTCCGCTTGAGCTCCCTGACCACAAAGCAGGCCCCTATACCGAGGCTCCTTTCTATGGGAGGGGCGTTTATTCCTCCGCCCTGAAGATCCTGATGAGTCCGGGGTTTCAATAGCCCCCTGATATTGGGGTTGTCTCCCATTCGGTCTATGCTGAGAAACAGCTCGCTGTAATCTGTCAGCCATCTGGAAAACCGGTATATCGCAGGAAAGTGGTTCATCCAGTGTTCGTACTCAGTTATATCAACCTGTTCACTGATATACTCCTCAAGCACCTCCATCCATTCGTCAGCGCGCCTTTCCGGATGTTCGTCGGAAAACACATCCCACCATCCCCGGACAATGCACTTCCCTATGAAACCTCTATGCTGCACATCCCTTGGTCGGCCCATGGTATGAAAATGGGAAAGGGTCAGAAGGATCAGCCAAGACTTCCGATGGATACGTCCATATTCATCCGGCTCCAGGTTGATCCAGAAATCCTCGGGATAGGTTCGCCGTTCATATTGGGGGAGGTATTCCTCCTTCTCATCCCCCCACCACTCATAAATTCTTTTCAGAACCTCCCCGGGATCATAGCGCCCCAGTTCATCTCCCGGAAGGCCAAGACCTGTATATTCGTCGTCAATGAAGCCGTACCGGTCCTCCAATTCTTCTATTGACGGGAGCTTCCGGAAAAGCAATTCAGAGACATCTTTGGCATCCCAGTATTCAAAAACCGGAGAATCCTGCCTCAGGTCGAGGAGCCAGGTCCCGTCAAGTCACCTTTCCCTTAACAGCCCAGCGACCCTTTCACCGTACTCTCCATCCAGAAGGTAGCGGAGCCCCCCTTCCCTTTTCTGATCTTCAACAGCTTCAAGAATCCAGTTCACCATCTCTTCAACAGGCAGAGAGATCTTTTCCCTGCACGCAAAAAAGAAATCCAGGGCACTGCCCTCGTATTCAGAGGAGAGCAGGTATCTCTCCGGTGAAAACGCCGCGCGTCGTGTCTCATCAGGATTTCCCTGGGCATGCCTCCGAGAAACGAGGAGCTCCGCTGGAGGCCGGAAAGTGCCATCGTCGGCCTTATAGACCAGCATGGAAAGAACCTTAACGATCCGTTCCCCCTCTTTTTCAAAAACCTCCTGTTTCAGCTTATCGCGGTTGAGCAGATTTCCAAGGATTCCTGCCATAGACGGCGTCACCTTCTTTTCATCTCTTGCGTATACCTCCAGGACATCCGCCAACTGTACACTCTTCCACTGGGTAGTTGTCTCAGCCATGGAAGGGGCGATCTTTCGGGCTACTGAGTAAATGGAGGCCGTTATTACCTCTTCAGGCCTTCCTATCAGGTTCAGAAAGTACTTCCACTTGACCATGGTAGTGAAAACCGCTTCAGACGCCAGGCATCCCTTGAGGACAATCCGGACCTTTTTCGGTCTTGTGAGTACCTGAAACCGACCCCACAGACCGTTGGGCAGTGCGTCAACCGCGGAAATCAGGTATCCGAGGCCGTTCTCATTACAGAAAATGAGCCTCACAAGGGCACTCACTTCATCGCCTCCCCTGGAGAGAATCCCACGGCCAACGACCCTCCAGAGGCTTGACCATAAGGTGTAGAAAGAGAGGTCCATCTCCAGGCGAAGGGCAGTCTTAACACTCTCCCATTCTTCCCGTGCCAGCTGGTAGAATTCATGGAGGGCCTTCCCCAATGACCGGCCAAGGTCACGGGCCATTTCCCTGTTAACCGCGCTGCTGCCCGAAAGACGTGCCCTGCCGGCGTCAAGGTCAAACAGGCAGTTGACGGCAAAACCGATCCCGTGGCCTTCCTTAGTCGGAGCCACGACCCATATGGCAGGCACCTCCTGAGGCAAAGGCTTGAACCCCTCAGGCCCCAGGGCGAAGAGTATGCCTCCCTCGGAAAGCCTGAAATACGCCGCAAGCCCGCCCTGATGAGTGCCTCCGGAAAATGGAAGTTCCGCAATTTCAAGGAGCGCGGAATCAGAAAGCCTTTTCCTTTCTGGGGCCCACTCCCAAGGCGGGTTTCCGTGATTAAAGCGGATGTCGATCCTTCGGATCTGTTTTGAGAAGATGGTCATGATCCCCGCAAACCGTTGAAAGGCCTCCATGACGGAGTCGGGAGCCGCTTCTGATAGCGGAAGCTCGATGAGAGTGGCCTGCCAGCGCCTGTCGTTCCAAAGCCTGTTCAGCCGCTTGCGGATAGCTGAAGAATCGGTGAGCGGAACAGGACACAGGCCCGCGATTATCTCCGCGGCAAGACGACCGCTCAAAAGCCTTGGTTTTTTGCTGGCCAGCAGCACGCTTTTGAATCCCAGGCCGAATTTTCCCGTAACCTGCGCCTGGTCGGATTTGTCTGAAGAGGAAAGTATGAGCATCTTTTCAAGATCGTGATGGAATCCCCTTTCCCGCCCGGGGAACCCCCCGCTCCCGACCGAATTGACCGGTCTTCCCCAGTGAACAAACTCCAGAGAACCATCCTTCTTTGTTACAACGAACCGTCTCACATTGGCGGGGAGAATGTCATCCTGTGCCTCCCTGGGGTCTTCTGGATAGGCCTTTATCTCTTTGAGTTCCATGAGCGCGTCATCCGCATTCTGAAAAAGCTCAAAGGGGATACTGGCCGATGTGTACTGGAAGTCTCTCATCTTGGCCCGCACTGCTTCCAGCACAACATCCTGGACCTCCTGATCGGATTTCAGGAGCGCCTGAATTTCGCGTAAAAGATCCCTTTCTTCCTTTTCATACTGTTCCCTCTTTTTTTCTGACTCATAGTATTCCTCACGTTTATACCGGGCCTCGTTCCAGTCGGTGAGCAGTCTTTTCAGGCGGGGATGCTTCTGAACACCAAGAAGCCTCATGTAGAAAGGGACATGATTGAGTACGAGCTGCTCCGCGATGCGGATGTCAAGCTGTTCAGAACGGTCAAGCTCCTCCCAGAGCGGTGACAGGTCACAGTCCTGCTGACCATAGACCTTCTTCAGGACGTATTCAGCCGTCAGGCGCAAGAGCCTTGAAAGCTCGGAGGAAGACTCTGTTTTGGGTCTCCGCAGCCGTAATCGAGGAAAGGTCTTTCCGGCGTAAGGCCATTCATAATAAACGCCCCCGATTATCAGGGATTGGAATTCGGTTTTCAAAGGAACGTCAATTTTCTTTCCAGTAATGGAGATCGTCCCTGCCATTTCACCGTCCAGGCATTCAACGATGAACCTGTGATGGGCAAAGGCCTCATGCTGGTCTGTTTCATGCATCAATTCCCTGTTCTGCCATTTCTCGGCCTGCTCATGTCTTGTCCACGGGATACTGTCCCTTATCCATTCCATCGAGTGCCTGCCGCTGTAGCGTTCGGCCAGATCCCGCATCCCGGGGCCATCACCGAGCAGGGAGAGAAAGGCGCAGATCATCTCAGGTTCTACCAGCCCTTCCCATTCCGCAAAAAAATCTTCAAGATTGTCTGCTGAAACAACGATTTCAGGTCCCAGATTTCTATGTTCTGGTCTTTTGTTAAGCTCCCTTGCCTGCACGCGGTCAGCGCGAACGATCACGGATCGTAAAATATACTTCTGCTGGTCGTCCAGTAGATGGCTGTCCGATACGCCTTCAGCGTCGGCACAGAGCCTGTCCGCGGGTTTCCAGTCCTTATCACGGCTCAGCAGAAAAAGCAGGGGAAGCCTGTCTCTTCCTCCTTCCGACTTGACAAGTGCTGCCAGGTACGCGTTGAACGCGGCAAGGACGTCCTTTTTTGATCCTTTGCCTGCTCTTGTATGTTCTTCCCGGAGCCATTTGAGAATATCGGCGATCCGGTCAGCCGGGATCGGCCTCAGGATTTCCGGAAGGAGGATGTCTCTACAGGTTTGGGATGAAAAGGCCTTTATGGCCCTGGCAAGGAGATCCCAGCCGGGCAGGTGGAGATCACCCGGCAGCCGGGCGCATATCTTCACTGTCTGGGAAAAACTCTTTTCAAGGTCAACTACTCCCACATGATATTCATCGGTTTCTCCAAGCAGGAGGGCGAGCTTCTCGAGCCCATCACTGTTCCGCGCAAAAGAAAATTCCTTGAGAAGATCGAAAGCCGCGTGATCGCGTATCTCCCTGAGCAGCTTTCCAGGCGAGCAGAAGGTTCCCCGTGCAACGGCAAGCAGCCTGTCCGCTTCATCCTGCATCTTTTCCAGAAAAAGAACATCAGACGGCTTGACCGGAAGCCTGTCCCGGTCCAACAGCCAGGTGGTATCCCGAAATATCTTACCGGTCAGGATCTTCATTGAACGGTCAAGGTTGTCCATGATCAGGCCCCAGAATTTCGAGGGCTGCTCATACCGTAAGGCGATGGTTATGACCCCTTCAGGAGAAAGGGGTACGAGCCAATCCTTTTGTTGCGCCCTTACCACCGGATCTTCTGCGCGTCTGATAACGTCGGCGCAGGAGTAAAGTTCATCGGGCAGGGGAATATCTGTTTCGAGAAAAGATCTGCCTGGAACCACACTAACGGGCCTCCCCCTGACCGTTTCATGAAACGGCAGGTCTTTCCAGAGATCTTCATCGCCGGCGAGCTCTTTAAGGACCGCTTCCCGCTCATCCCTGGTAAATCTCTCCCCGTCTATCCCCTCCGTGCCCCTGTCCCGAAGTTCTTTCAAGATGCTTTCGGGTCTTATTTCCCGGATTGCAAGCTTAGGCCACTTGTTCGGAGGGATCTCCTCCACCGGCCCGCGATCAAGCAGGTTCCATCCATCTTCATCCTGAGATTCAAGCTCCCGCCAGAGCTTTCCCCAGACAGGGCTCTGATCGTAGCCCGTGACCCATAGGGCGCCATCATCCTGGAACCGATCTTCCAGTCCGTGCAAGAGGTACCTCAACCCCCGGACACGCGACCCCGATGAAAGATCGGCCCCGGCAATGTGCGACAGAAGGCCTCGCCTTTTTTCAACCGGCTCCAGTTTCTGAATTTTTCTGCCCAGAGACTCCAGGACGTTGTCCGCGTTACAGGAGACAAGCGGACTGCCCTCTCCGAAGACAACATCTGCCGTTTTTCTTCTTATAAGGAGGATTCTTTCTCTTACGGCCTCCTGCAGTTTGGGAGCCAAATCCAGGCGCTGCTGTTCCGTTGTACCCTGAGAGTAGAGAAAAAGCATCTGGTTGTCGCGGCATTCCAGGAGTTCAGCGTATGAGACCGCAACAGGTCTTCCTCTCAGGCAGTCGTACGCTTCAAGCACCTTCAGCGCCCTGGCCCTGGCGAGGAGTTCGCGAAGTTGTACCTTTTCCTGTGCCCGCAGAATGTCCCTGGCAATGGCACGGCAATGCCCTGTTTCCTCATGGTCGCCACCTTGCTCCAGCCGGTTTATCAAGTGGTGCAGCTTTCTTAAAAGCGCCAGTGAATCCTCAACACCGAGCCGGGCATCTCCAGGATCATCGACCGCGTCGAACTCCTTTGCCACGATCAGCACCCCGGTTTCACATCTCTGAAGCTCCCTTATGATTTTGGGCGCGTCGTGCCTCACAGGGTAACGTCTCTGAACATCGATGAGGGACACAAAATCCTGGACCCTGCTTCTGTTTTGGCGGAGATCCGTGCCCAGGGAAACGAACGCCTGATTCAGGATAGTCTTGAGTCTCTCCTGCAAAGTTCCCATTTTCAAGAACGGCCTTACGGCGCTGCCTGAGAGGAATCTAAACAGGTATTCCAGCCTTCCCTGGTCCGAAAACACGTCCCTTTCCCTCAAATGAAGGATTTCCAGGAGATATTCCTCATTCCATTGGGGCAGCAGCCCGGGAACCAGGTGCGGCGCCTCCTTATGGACAAAGATGATTCCCCGTTTCTCCAGCAATTCAAGATTGGGCATGGTTTTCCATGGCCGTCCGGGATCTGAGGCGGGAGGAGAGGGCAGGGGAAGTATCCGGGCATGCGCAGGCAGGGTTTGCCATTCCCCGCCATTCTTTCCGAGGCAGCAGGCCCAAATAGACTTTTCACAGATATAGGCGCTCTCGTTCCTGAAAAGAGCCGATTCTTTCAGGCCGTCACTCAGATTCCACACATCCTTGGAATCGAGCCCAGCCTTCTTGACAAAACCTTTAAGAGCGGGAATAACCAGAGGCAGGGTCCCTTTCCTTGCGAGGCGGATATTCCACAGCCGCCTCAGCTCCGCCTCGTTTTCCGGTTCGCCCCGATCTTCACCAAGGGCGCCGCTCTCCTTTATCCCTTTGATATCAACACGTCCGGCATCAACAAAAAAATACCCGTGCAACGTGAGTCGGAAGCAACCGTCCCCTTCGCAGCGCACTTCCTCTTTGGCCCCATCCACCGGCAGGAAAACCGCCCAGGTGATTTTGAGATTGCCGGGCTGTTTCCCGTTTGAACGGGAGAATACAACAGCGCTGTGGGCCGTTGCCTTGTCCGGAGCCTCCCTGCCCATGCCCAGTTCATCACGCACATAACTCTTGGGCCACAGGGGGGACTTACTGAGCGAACGCAGTTCCGGAATATCGAGCAGGCTCTCACGGCCTGAATAGATGAGAGAATCGAAGTCCTCGCCCCTCTCATTCCGGTAATAGGTCACCGCCCCATCGACCTGTCTTACATAAGGAGCGCTTTCTGTTAGCTCAACACGCAGCGATCCCCTTTCCACGCCTATCTTAAATTGCGGACAGATATCTGATCCGGCCTCGTCCATACGCCAGAAACGTATCGCGCTGATTCTACTCAGCAGGGGCAGGAGGGATGCAAGTTCAAGGGGGAGGTCCGGATCGAAAAGGAACGAAAGGAGTTCCTTTTCATCACCCGGAAATTCGGCGACGATGCTGACCACTTCTTTGCCGTCTACGCGAAGATGCTCCCTTTTTCTCAGTGGAAGCCAGAGGAGAAACCAGGAACCGGTGGAAAGATCCATGGAATCGAAAACAGGCCGGGCGTTTCGTTTTACCAGAGCCGCGTCTGAATCGGAAAAACCATTCCAGTCATCATGAAAAGATCGAAAATCATCGCCGCCCGACCACGGGTTCAGGATCTCCTTGTACTTCCATTTTTCGTTCCCGGCGAGAAAAAAGAAGGCTTCGCACAGATGAAACACGCTCTTCATGCCAAGCCCGAATTTCCCGATGGAAGTTTTCTCTATGGCCTTACGATTGAGCCCGAAAGACCTGATAGCCCTGTAATCAGATTCCAAGAAAGCCCCGTTATTGATGAAATAGAGGGCCGGGCCTCGCAAGAGAGGGTGGTCGGCGTCTTGCAGGCCGTTTGAAAGGCACAGTTCAAGTTCTATGCTGTCATTCTCGCAACCCGCATCATGGGCGTTCTGGATAATCTCTTTTAAGACCGGAAAACCGCTTTGATAACGGTCACGCAGGTTATCGGCAATAAGGTTGATGATCTGTAGCGGGTCCTGGATATAACCGGCCATTATGAGACGCCTCCGTTTTCACGCCCGTTAAACCGCCTCTCAAACTCGGCCCAGGCGGTATTATAGCCCTTTTCCCGGCCTCTGCGGATGAGTTCGCTCATCAGCACTCCGGCCTCGAGGGTCTTCCCCAGCGCCACGGCGTCGGCAATCAGGATCCGCTGGCGGGGCTGACCCAGTGTTCCGGATGGTGAATGGATGGTCACGAGATGATCCCGGTTGAACAATCCCGTAGTCATAAGGATTCGCACCGAAATAGGCGATATTGGGACCGTCCGCGCTGGTTAACAGCAGGAACAAGACCCCAGGGATTGGGATGGCAGGACCTGAATGGCGGAGCGAGTTGATCGCCTCTTGTAAATTTATTCTTGGTTTGGTTATAGCCACCTTTCCATCCATGATGGAGTCTCCCGTGTTGGCCAGGGTGGACTCCACCTCCGCCGGGGTAAGGTAGGAGCCCTTGATGGCCATGGCAGCACTCTGGAGGCAAGCCGCGGCCCCGGCCGCGTAGGGGCAGGCTGCCGAGGTGCCCCCGAAACCGTTGGCAGTATCCCAGTAGCCCCCACCCATCTTGCAGGTATACGCCCAGTTGGAGGGAGCAAAAAGGCCTAAGAACGATGCGCTGTTGGAATAGGTAGTCACCTGATCAGCGTTGGCAGGATCGTCCACGTACCACTTCTCGTTACAGTAGTGGGGCTCGGTGTTCCCGGTGCATGAATCGTTGCTTATGCATCCCACGTATCCCGGAGGGGGGTTCTGCCCAAGGGTTGCATCATAAACCGCGCCGACGGAGTTCACGTAAGAGATGCAGGCGGGCCATTCAATGGCGTCGCAGTAGCCGTCATTGCCGGAAGATACGAAGAGCGTCATGCCCGCTGCTACGGCGTTCTTGGCAGCATTGGTCATGGCGCTGCTCTCGCTGTCGCAGGTACTCAAATATCTGCCGCCACCGAAACTGGTACTGATGACCATGATGGGATGGTTTGGATCGTCGTTCTGGTGGGTGATACACCACTCCCAGCCCTCGATCATGTCAGAATCGTAGGCGCTTCCCCCGGTACCATAAGCGATCTTCACAGCGTACAGCTTGGCGTTATAGGCAACGCCTCCGATATAATCTCCCGTTGTGCCCAGATCACCTGCCGCAATTCCAGCACAGGCCGTTCCATGCCCCTGCCCGTCCATGGGGTCGCTATCGTCGTCTCCACAGTCGTAGCCCCCTATGACCTTGGTGTTGGGAAACCCGTCGCCACCCAACTTGGGATGGGTGTAGTCGATACCAGTATCACAGATGGCAATCGCCATTCCGGAACCGTTGTAGGTGTTTCTCACGGTGGAGGCCTTCATAAGGGGTATGCCCTGCGCGGTCTGGGCGTATCTGATGTGGTCCTTGTCTATGGACAGGACCTCGGGGTTATTAACCAGATCCTCGAGCCCGTCCAGGCTCACCTCGGCGGAAAACCCGGGGAAATACCTGAACTGGTTGGTGATGCGCACTCCCGCAGGATCAAGGGAGCCTGTGACCCTGTCCAGGACGCCCTTCACGGTCTCCACGAGACGTCTCCGGTACTCCATGTCCCTGAGGTTTTCTTCACCCTGGATGCTGGCGGCTTTCTTGAGGTTCACGATCACCCTTGTTGTGGAGTCCCCCTCCAAAAAAAACCTCAGGATCGCCTGAGGTTCGGAGAGCTTGGGACTCACGGAAAGGGTTTCTATTCTCTGGACTTCAAGTGCTTCTTGGCCAGAGAGTCCAGGACGGACTTCCTTCCCTGCTGAAACAGAGCCCCAAACAAGGGCTATAAAGATGCTCAGCACGAAAGTGAATAAAGGCATTTTCTTGTTCATCACCGAATCCACCCTCTTCCTTGTCCGTTTCAGCCAATCCATAGCCTGGTTAGCAGATGCAGGCAAAAAGAAAGTGCAAATCCTCACCATAGAGCGTGTCCTCCTTACATGGACTAACCGTAAGGGCCGCCATACCGCAATATTCAGTATAGAGGAACAACAACCACCCTGTTCCCTGCCACGGCCAGCTCCATAGTGTCAGTATCGGTAGCAGCTTGATCGTCTGTCACTGTCAGGGTCACATCATAATACCCCTTCTTGAGGTTTAAAACAGTCGGCTTGATCCCCGTTGCGGTCCTGTTAAAG
>JAFDHB010000129.1 GCA_019308985.1 Deltaproteobacteria bacterium
ATCTCGTTGTGATTGCGGCGTACGGTAAGTACGCCTCATCACACGAGATTTGCGCGCCTTGAACTTGAAGCTTTTTACTTTGCCATCTCAATTTTGACTTTTTACGAGTTCATCCTTCTTGGATGACACCAAGTCTTCAACATGTATCAACAACTCTTCAAGGGCCTTGATAATCTCCGGGAGGGCTTTTGATTGGTCTCTTCGATGGGATCCATCACCTCCCCTGTCTTTCTCAGCGGGCACTTTGATTCTCCGTCCCTATTACTATCTCCTCCGCTTCAATCGTTCTATTGAGAGGCGAATACTGTCCTGCATACGGGAGATTGCCTCTGCCAGCATCCCCAGCTCATCCTTGGACTTGACTTCTATTTCAGCGCTCAACTCACCGATGCTTATCCGTTCGGTTACCTCCGTCAGGTGCTTTATTCTAGAGATGAGCCTTTGCCCGTAAAGGGAGACTATGAGGCCGATCAGGACCAGAGTGCCGGCCAGGATTTGCATATTCATGTTTCTGGTCCTAAGGGTCAGGTCCTTCGCCTTTTGTTCCAGGATGTTCATAGGCATGGTAAACTCATCAAGATATGTAGTGCTAGCGATGACGAAACGGGTCCCCTCCACGGGTGTGCAGACCATGAACTTGTCCCTGAAACGACCGTCTTTGTCCTGCCACGTGTAATAACCCCTGGATTCCTTGCCGTTTCTGACCCCAGTATAGACCCTCCAAAAACCGGGGAAGGCCTTCCCCAGGGGTTTCGCCAATTTGCTCATATCAATCTCGATAATCTTGGGATTCACGTGGGCCCAAGTTCTCCATACCCCATCGGATCCCGGCAATTCGTACAGGGCGGTATACCCTGTCCTTCCCACCTTTTGAACGGCAATTTTCTTGAATTCCGCATTGTTGTTGAAATTCTCCTTCTTCAGATCCCTGTGACTCTCCAGGTAAAGGCTGGTCTGTTTGGCAACGGATCTCGCGTTCTCTGCAATCACTGTCTCTGCCAATTGGGTCGCAGCCCTGGTCCCCTCATTGGTGATAAAATCAGACAGGGCGTAGATCTGCTTCATGTAGAAGAGACCGGCCCCGGCCATCAAAATGATAGGGACGCATACGAACAAGACGAACATTTTGCCCCTTAGACCGATACGTCCTTTCCTCAAGGAGCGCCTAACCCTTCTTGCTCCCTTTTCCGAGACCTCTCTTGCCTCCTTGCCGGGTGAAGGGGCCTGGGCCTCTGATGGAATTCCATTTCCCGGATTGGGACTGGAGGGCATGGCCGGTGTCTCAAGGGTCTTTGTCTCAGACATCCTTGGTTTTCTTATGGTGATTACCTGACCGCAGGCCTTGCACCTGGACTTTGCCGTATCCCCTTTTATCTTAGAAATATCAATTTGGTACTTCTTCCCGCATTCTTCGCATATCACTATCATGGTATCAAACCTCACTGTTATGTCTTGCTCGCATTTACCACGCCACCCCGGGGCTTAACGCACCATTGGGCGGCACAGCAAATCCTGGCGCGATTACCCTTGCAAAGCCAAAACCACCCGCAAGCCTCTGCCGGGAAAAAACCCGAAATCCTGTCCGGGGCGCTCACAGCCCGGTCCAAAAAGCCTCCGGTGTTCCATTTGTGTTGTGGGTGCCATCAGTACCCTTTTTCATTCATCTTGCTGATCAGGGCCTCCTCAAAGCTGATCCTGTTTTCATCCCTGGGGATCTCTTTGGAAAGGGATTCAACCACTTCTGAGACCCTGTGACGCGGTATCTTTTCCGGTTCGATCCCCAGGTCTTGGAGGACATCCTCAATGAGAATCTCTGCAATCGGCCCGACGGCGATGGAAAATTCAGCCTTCAGAAAATCCAAGAAATCTTCTTCCACAAGAGAAGCAGGCGTCTCAACCCTCTCGACTATCTGAAGTTCCAGGAGCCTCAAGACCATGCTCCTGATTTCACCGAGCCTTATTCCGAGTTCCTTGGCAACGGTGGCCAGATCCTTTTTGCCGTCAAGAAGCAGCAGGACCTTCAGCGTCATGCCATCAAGGGACAATTCGCCAACATCGCCTTTGAGGGCCGGTTTGAATACTGCCCCGGCAACCTCTGAAGGGGAAAGCGCCACTACAATCCCCCCTTATTATGCCTATCCCACTGGTACACCACCGATTCCACTTGATCGGATCTCCAACCTGATGGGCCTCCACATTTACCTCGTGTGTTCATTGATCTCTGGTCCGTTGATTTAGAGACTCTTCCATCCATTTTCTCAATTCGGACCTAAGGGCATTCAGCTCTCCGGTAATATAATCTTTTATCTCTTCGACAGCCGCAAGAAGGAGCTGGTTGGATTCCAGAGCCTGTTGCATTACTTTTCTTCGTGAAGTGACCTCGGCCTCTGTCCCAGGTGTGGGGGCTATATCAGTTGTCCCGCGCTTTTCACCGCGTTCCGGCTCTTGGGGATGGTGCTGAGCAGGGGTAATGGCTGGAGACGGTGATTTGGACTTCTTGCCTGCTGTTATCTCCCGCTTCAGTTCATTGAATCGCTTGATTTCCGCAAAGAGGATCTTTTTTCTTTCCATTTCAGGGGCACCCTTAAGGCCTACGACCTTTTCGAGGCTATTGTAAACGGAATTCAGTAGTCTGATTGCATCCGGGTGCGCCTTTCCCTTCTTTTTCCTGACATAACCACCCAGGGAGCGCAGTAGTTGCAGGAAGGCGAGAAATATCTTATCACCATGATATTTGGCCTTCAATCTCTCGACTTCGCCTATAAACCGGGTCATTACCTTGTCTGTGATTTCCCAATCAATGGACAGGACTTCGGCCTTTAAATCCTTGAGCGGTTCGGTCCCTTGCCCTCCGTTCCCCTCTGCTTCGAGGGCGGGCTGGGCACCCGTTGAGGCCGATGTTTCCGGTGGATTCCTCGATTCCATCTCTAAAGAGCCACGTTTTTGTTCCGGCAATTCATGTTCTCCTTTTTCATTTCTTTCTTGAGAGGTTCCAGGGTGAGGAGGATAATCTTTTTCAAGGTCTGGACTACGTTTTGTCCGGTTATGGCGCTCGCAGGGAATGATGGCGCCTTGAGCTTACTGTTCAGGTCTCTTTCCATTGTCTCAAAAGGAAGAATGGGCATTCCCTCTTTCTCCAAGTCTCTTTTGTTATATTGCATTACCAGGGGGGTTTTGAACAGGCTCTTGCCATAGGAAACCAGGTTTTCCTGGAGGTTTTTCAGGGAGAGGAAGTTGTACTTGCGCCTCACTTCCAGGGAGTCGGCAACAAAGACGATACCGTCAACTCCCCGTAATACCAGGCGGCGGGTGGCATTGTATTTTATCTGGCCAGGCACGGTGTACAGTTGGACCTTGACTTCAAATCCGCTGATCTTCCCGAGGTCAAAGGGAATGAAGTCGAAGAAGAGGGTTCTGTCACCGTGAGTCTTGATAGCTACCATTTCCGCCTTGATACGCGTCTTGAATTTTTCGTGGATATAAAGGAGATTCGTGGTCTTACCACCCCTTCCCGGGCCATAGTACACGATCTTTATCTGGATCTGTTTCTGCCTCAAGTTAACGAATGCCATAACTCGAAATCGCCAAATGCTGCCTGTTAAAGAAAGAGCAACAGGTACCTCGGATTAGACTGGAAATGCCGCTTCTTATGGCGCCAGGATTTTCTCTACCTTCTCTATGGCCTCACCCACCTTCAATCGCAGAAAGCCCAATGATATGTCTTTTCCAAAGATGGTGATCAGTAGGAACTCATCCAGTACTTTGCTGAAGTGGATACTCTCCTTTTCTCCCTTGTGGAAGAGCAGAGAAAACTCATCCTCACCAATCATCTTTGCCATGGTGCTAACAGCACCAAAATTACCAGCGGCAAGGGCTGCAAGCGAATAGGCATCGTGTCCTATCTTGCCGTCATTAATGTTGGATATGACATTGCCTGCGATATCAATCAGCAGTACACAGCTGACTTTGAGATCAAAAATCTCTTCCCTCAAGATTTTTTCGATCGCATCAAGTTGTTCCCCTGAAAGTGCAAAGGTCAACAGGTCCCCTCCTCTACCGGGGCCGAAGCTCAGGATCAGGTGCATGGCCCTTTTTCCATAGGTGGCCCCAAAATATCTTCTGGTCTGAGAAAGCCGGCTTCTGGGGAAGCTATGTGTGTTATATCTTGGGGATTCTGCAAAATCCGTTCCAAGTCAACACACTCCCCAGGTTCTCTGTTTTCAGGCCTTTGAAAGACATAAATGTATCCAATTCTAGCGAAAACTGACAAAAAATGTTTTGTATTTAACAAAAATTGTCTTCTTGAGATAAAAATAGAGATAAAGTTGCCCAAAGCTGGTATTTATTCGTTGGATTGCAAGGCGACCTTCCGCGCGGTAGGAGATTTTCAGCACTATAGATGGGAGCGGTTCCAGGGAACGATGCGGGATAACGGCCTTGGATAATCATTCCTATAGCTGGTTATGGCCCATGGAAGGTCTCTTTCACCATGTCCATGCATGATGGGCTGGCTTGTGGCATCCCCTGGACCGGGGCTTACTGAGGCTTCTGCAAAATATGGGTTTTTTGGCGGGGTAGAATTCGTCGTGCATTCTCGATGAGGGCTCATAGGCGTTTCCTTAGCCTGGATCGGACGCGTCAAACTTGACTATGACCAGGGTGATATCATCTTCCAGGGGAAGACCCTGCATAAAACTATGGATCTCAGCATAGACTGCATCAACTATTTCATGGGCGGTTCCGTTGGCATAGCGGCGGATAATATTCATAAACCTTGCTTTACCAAACATCTCTCCTTTCGGATTCATGGATTCCCAGATCCCGTCCGTTCCTATTGCTATGACAGATCCTTTTTGGAGCCCATGCTTTTGGTATTCGTCATATTGATATTCTTCATCCAGCCCAAGGGATATGCCTTTGCCCCCCCACTCCTCGAAATCATCTCCGGATGGGTCATACACAATGGCAGGGTCATGCCCGGCACGTACCCATTTTGCAAGACCTTTCCTTGATGGCTTCGTAAAAAGTCCAATTTCTGCGTTGCGCTTCACCTCGTTGTGGTTGCGGCGTACACTAAGTACGCCTCATCACACGAGATTCGCGCGCCTTGAACTTGAAGCTTTTTACTTTGCCATCTCAATTTTGACTTTTTGCGAGTTCGTCAAAGATAATCAAAATAGTCACCTCCCACCTACTCACAGGAAATACTCCTCCCACTGACATCAAGACCCTCCACAGGTGGAGCGCTTTGAGGCAGCAAGTTCTTCTGGACTTCGGCCGCAAGGGCAAGAGCCTTCTTGTGTTCGGTCATATCCGTAACAAAGGCCATATTCCCGATGACCCTTCCTTGGTCATCACTGAGGGTGTTGCCGCGGAGGAGGACAGGAACACTGCGGCCTTGGCCTGCAAGGAGCCTTCCAACTCGCGATACTCCTGTGATAGGATATTATCCCTGTGGGAGAGCACATAGGCCTTGAATTCATCGGTGGCAAGATCAAAGGGCATTTTACCGAGAATCTCCTCTCTGCTACACTCATCGTTTCTCGATCCTTCAAGACATCCAATCCAATAACCTATTGAACAATTCTCGCGAATCACGCGAGCTGGACGCAAGCCCTTCAATGCAAAGAGCTGGAACAGCCGCTCTTTACCGCAATGAGACTGGAAAGCTGATTGGAAAGGCGGACCTGGACGCTGCGGCACCCAAACGTTCCGTGCCCTATACGGGAAAAATGGGTTCCTGGAGTTAGGAGAGCCAACTCTATGATTGATATTCTATTGCGTTATTTATCCGGCAGTGACTGGCGAGGGATTGTGCAGAGGAGTTCAGGCCTTGGCATAAATTCCTCGCCTCGGGCTTTTGAGCTTGCCTTGCCTCTTGAGCCTGTTTACGATGTCCCAGATTTTCTTTTCGGGTAATCCTGTCTCTGCCTTGATCTCAGCAGTCGAGAGTCCGGTCCTGCTACCCTCGATAGCACTCAAAACTGCGTTTGTCGCCGTTTGTCTCTTGCTCTTCTTTACTACAGGGACAGCCGTTCTGCGCGAAGGCCTTTTTCGGGCGCGTGTAGGCTCCCTCTTCCCGCTATCCGTGGGCTGCTCGATTATCAAGGCCTCCTCGAGGTTATCCAGCAGTTTTTGCATGTCCTTGGTCTTTTGTGTCAGTGCCTCAAGCCCCTTCTCCACGGACTGGAGCACTCTTCGTAAAGCAAGCATACAATTTCCTCCTTGTCTAATATCTATCAGCTGACGGATGTTGCGCTGATTATCCGAGCGGCCCTCCGGCCGGCTCTCAATGTGCCCCGTTTACCTTCCTCCTTCTTTGACTTTTGCCAATTTTCTCACAGTTGATCACAAAAATGTTCTTGCTGTCAATAACTATTCTAATCCATTGAATTTTACTCTTAGGGCCGTTTTCCAGGTCATTCCGTCTCATTTAGCTCCAAGTATGTTTGAGCATGGGGCATCATCCAGTGATCTTCCCAATGCTTGGCCAGGCGCTTGGTAAAGGCCCCCTTGGAAGCTAGCTCATTGTCGAGGAGATATCTATCTGTCTGTTGATTCAAGACCAGTAGACAAGCTGCAGTGACCGTAAACAATTGTTCGGTAGAATCAAGAGTGTGAAGCCTCTCCTGAGGACAGCCGGATAACCCGGCACCGAATTTCTCCAGATTCTTCTTACTCAGCCTCAAAGAGGACTCTTGAGAGGTCATACTACATATTGTGCCTTTTTTTCTTGACACACAATATTTTCCACGCTATTTATCCTCAAAATAAGGCTATCCCCTAGAGATGCCGCGTTGAAGGTCAATTGTTGCGGATCTACTAAGGAAAAAGGAGGGAATTCCTTCCCGAATCCCTTATGAATGGATATGGGGTTTGGTCAAGAGCTATCTCCCGGTGTGGATGATAGGTTACACCCTGGCACTATGGAAAAACACAAACAGTATGATCGGAGAGCGAACCCAAGGTATAGGACCAAAGATGAAACCTTTGCCTATATAAGGAACCATTTCAGTATGGTTGGGCGAATCAGGGATGCCAGCCTGGGAGGCTTGGCCGTTGAATGTGCCTCCAGCCACGATAAGGGAATAGAGGGAGACATCGAAGTAGATATCTTGGTCAGTACAAACGGCTTTTCATTGCTCAGGATGCCCGGGAGGATCGCCTGGAAGGAGGACGTGTTAGGTCAGGGACCCGATGGAACGAGGAGACTGGGAATAGAGTTCAACCGGCTCAGCAAGAACCAGGTATCCAGACTGAAGTATTTTTTGATGCATCACACGGAAGCAGGCTAACTGTAAGACCAAAGACGACTCCACATCTGCCGAAGAATCAAACCTATACCGATTCCACTCGCACCCAACACAATGGTGAAGATTTTTGTCTTGACTCAAAAAGAGATGTTAGATAGTGATCATTGACAAGGGCGCTTTTGACTCCTAGGACAAAAGAATAGGGTTAAGGGGCCCAATTGGTTCTAAGGATCTATAGATCTTGAGGAAAGTTCATGAACAGGATACTTGGAATATACGTCAGTTCTGACGACCAGCTGGATAGATTGATTGAGCTGTGCCAAGCGGCAAAGAACAAAGGGGTAGAGGTAACCGTTTTCCTGACCCATATCGCCACGCGTCTCACCCAGGAGGCCCGTTTCAACGAACTTGTCGGCCTTGCAAGAATATTCGTATGCAAGGTGGGATTTGAGGCGAACAACTTGAAGCGGCCCGTCCCCGGCCTGGAAGACAGGGCCTATGCGTCTCAATCACAGAACGCCGAAATCATTCACGATTGTGACAAGTATATTACCTTTTGATTCTGAAAGGATTTGCACTCCTCTGAGATGAGGCAAAAAGCGGGATCCCGCCAAGTAATAAGAAGCAGGTGAGGAAGGGAATAGATAATGGAGAACGTCAAGCACTGTGCTGTTTTGGTGAGAAGACCCGAGGACGTTTGGGAGGGAACCAGGACAAGCCTTGGGCTGGCTGCCCACAACTTTTATGCCTACCTGTTCGTAATCAACGTGGAAGTGGAAATGACGGATGCCCTGCGAGAAAACCTTGACTGGCTGGAAGAGATGGAGTGTGAGTATTTCACTAACGTGGAGAAAAATGGTGAACATGGCTTCAAGCTGATGTCTCTTGAGGCCATAGGCAAAAAACTGAGGGAGATGGACATGGTCATCCCCTTTGGGAAACGCGGTTGAGTGACGCACCGAGGAGGAGGAGATGGGGGATACGATTCTGCACATACTGAAGACAGAACCGGATGAAACACAGAAGGTTCTCATGGAAAGAATCTCGGAAGGCAGGAAAAGCTTGGAGTTTCTCCTTTTCGGTCATGAGAAAGGCGTGGATTACGAGAGGCTGATAGATCTGATCTTTGATTGCGATAAGGTCATCACGTGGTGGTAAGGGAACCCGTGACATCCAGGCCACAGGCATGCCTTCAGCCGTCATCGTATCTTGGTATGCACTTCACACACCAAAGGGACCAGTCAGGCCCTGGTCTTTCTACCACCTCCAGGATCTCCTTTTCGATCTCTTTCCTCACTTCTTCGGCAAGTTTGAGCTCTTCCAGTTTCTTGTCTGCAACGCTCCAGAATATCCCCTGGTGAAAGGCTCTGATCCCGGACTCGTTGACCTTCAAGAACCTTTCTTCAATTGATCCCAGTGTGCTGACGATTCCTTCCTGTGGAAAGCCTTGGCCGTTAACGGTCCGAACGAGAAGGGCCTCCAGGAGAAACCCCTCGTCCCTCCTGCCTGATGTTATGCGTCTTCTTTCCCATATTACGTGCATGAAGCCACCCAGTGAGAAATGAGTCCATATCTGCGCTTAATACCAAACCTATAGCACATTGTAGGATGTGATTGCAAGGGAGGTGCTACTTGACTCGGGGTGGATCAGGGCAATAGCCTCAAACCAGGGAGGATGTAACAAAAACGGCAGCATTCGAGGGGAACAGGAAAAGCCGTCCCACCTGATGTGCCAGGCTGACGGCTACCTAGAAGCCTCTTTCCTGTCTTATTTTTTCGTAGGCCTCCTGAATCTCGCGAAATTTTTTTTCGGCGAATTCGATGAATTCTTCTGGGAGACCTTTGGATAGGATCCTGTCCGGATGGAATTCCTTTACGAGTTTCTTGTGGTTTGACTTGATCTCTTCATTGGTGCTTTGAGGGGTACAACTAAGCATCCTGTAATATCGATCCAAGTCCTTGAAATAGAGGGCCTTAGTGCTCTCGTATTGCTGATCGCTGATCCTGAAGATTTCCTTTATCCTTTTTAGGGCAGCCTCTTCACCAGGATGTAATCCGCCGTCTGCCGCTGCGATCTGAAAGAGGAGATCAAGGAACGACAGGAGCACATCAGGCTGGTGCTTGGCGACCTGGTACATCTGGATTGCAAAGTCCTCTATGGAATAGGGGGAGTTCTTGGCCTGGTTGAATATCTGTTTGGCGAATTGTCTTTCCTCTTCAGTAATGGGCAACTGGTCGATAAAGCGCTGAACGACGCCTATCTCATCCTTTGTCACCAGGCCGTCTATCTTGGAAAATTTTCCTAAAATGGAGAAGAGGCTAATAAAATATGCGGCTTGAGTCTGCTCAAGATAATCGGGGACAGGCCCGCCGATTCTCTGGGTCTTCCTGGCCGCGACATCGGTTTTCTTGTCCACCATATGGTGACCGAGGGCAGCTCCCAGGATAGCACCCAGTGGACCTCCCAGAAACATCCCCAGTGAACCGAAAGCCAGCTTTCCAAACCACCCCATTACATTCTCCCAGCCTGAGCAAGATTGACAAGCTCGTAAAAAGTCGAAATTGGGATGGCAAAGTAAAAAGCTTCAAGTTCAAGGCGCGCGAATCTCGTGTGATGAGGCGTACTTAGCGTACGCCGCAATCATTTACCCCGTTAAATAACTCCAGATTCAGAGGCCGTTCTTAGGTGCTCCTAGACCTCTGATTCAGCGCCACCAGTACCCATTAAACGGGGCAGGGATGAAGCGCAACGCAGAAATTGGACTTTTTACGAAGCCATCAAGATTTGACTCTGCAAATTTAGCAAATGGAGGGGCCGGAGTCAAAGGGCATAACGAGAATTTAAGTGGAAATTGTATGGAAACTGCGAAAGCGGTTCTGATCCAAAGTCCGGGACATTAATAGATGAGCGCAAACATCAGCCTTGATTTTTTTTCTATATATTGTGCCAGTTTTTTCTTGACACACAATATATTCTGGTATACACTTCAATTGATCATTC
>JAFDHB010000315.1 GCA_019308985.1 Deltaproteobacteria bacterium
ACGGGGTGGGCACCTAGGACGCCATTAAGGGGCCCGTAT
Organism: Deltaproteobacteria bacterium; assembly: GCA_019308985.1. Next base: position 40 of record JAFDHB010000315.1, read on the forward strand.
ACCCAATGTGGCGTCATACGCAAATATCTAGCCAAGGGAGGTGCTTTCCATGATAGATGAAGAGAAACAGCAGAAGATCCGGCTCCTCATTGTCGACGATGATGAAAAACTACTTAGAACCATGGCGGAGAGGCTGGCACTGAATGATTTTGATGTGAGCACCGCCAGCGAGGGGAAACAGGCCATTAAGGCGGCAAAGAAAGGTCATTTCGATGTGGCTATCCTGGACCTCAAAATGCCTGGTATGGACGGGATGGAGCTGCTTAAGGTCCTGAAGAAGAGACACAAATTCCTGGAGATCATCATTTTGACAGGTTATGCGTCCTACGATTCGGCAGTGGAGTGCACGAAGCTTGGAGCTTTCGGTTATCTTGAAAAGCCTTACAAATTCGACAAGCTCCTGGAAAAGCTGAAAGATGCTTATACTGCGAGACTGAAGAAGAAATTCGAGTGTGACAAGAAGCGTCAGGAGGATATCAGGATCCTGTCCATGGGATCTCCCCTCGCCGTTCTCAATGCATTGAGGCGTATGGACGATTACGAAAAATAATGAATCCTCTATCTGGAACCCGCTGGGTAGGCACTGGGGATGCGGTGATGAACCGCCCGATCGTGGCTGTCCGTGCTTTTTCGGGATATCGGGATAAGGTGGAGACGTCCGCAACGTGAGGAAGGCTGGCCATTTACCACGACGACCTATTTCCGCCGACGCGGTCGGCTCGCTCCGTGTTCTCGGAGAAATTCAGAGTTCAAAGTTCAAGGTTCAGGGGTGGTAAGCCATTGGTCATTTGTTATCCGTTATCAGTTATTGGTCACTCGTGACTCGTAGCTCGTCCCTCGTATCTGTCCCCCACGCTGCCGTGTTGCCGACCTTGAAATCTTGACACGGAAAAATTGATGCTTATTTTTTAGGCCAAAGACAAGAGAGTTGAAAGAACCGAGACTAAGAACAACTTAAGCAGAAAGGAGGGAGGTTTATGGACTTGGTGAAATGGAATCCTTGGAGAGAAATGGACACCTTCAGGGACCGGATCAACCGCTTCTTCGAGGAGCCCTTCCTTCCTTCGGTATGGTTTGGCGAGGAGCCCTTTTTTGGGGAATGGAAGCCCGCGGTAGACATCTACGACGACGATGACAAGATGGTCATCAAGGCGGAGCTTCCCGGAGTGGACAAAAAGGACATAGAGGTAGACCTGAAGGACCGAGTTCTCACCATCAAAGGCGAGCGGTCCCAGGAAAGCGAAACAAAAGAGGAGAATTACTACCGAAGGGAAAGGGCCTATGGGAAGTTTCAGAGATCCTTTACGCTTCCCGGGGATTATGACCCTGACAAAGTGAAGGCGGAATACAAGGACGGTGTCTTGCACGTCGAGATACCGAAACTCGAGGAAGTGAAACCCAAAAAGATCACGGTCCACTGATCTGAAGGTTAGATCCAAAGGGGGCGGCTTGAAGCCGCCCCTTTTTTTTGTCATATATTGCCCTATCTCAGATGCCGCTGAATCTCCAATTTACCCCGCGTAGGGTCATCCTATGGGTCCCTCAAAAGTATGCTGGCAAACGGCCTGCACCGTATTGTCTGGAATACATAAGATCACAAGCCTTTAAACCAGAGTCGAGGACTAAAGGCGCCAGGATGCAAAAGGCATAGGCAGCAGATGGCTTTTTGAAGCAGGGGACTGCTATAGCGTCACCAGAGGATAAATTACGATATTTTTTGCCGAAAATCTGGGGAAATTTAACTGTAATATCAGATAGATGGAAGAGGCTAAAATTTATGATTTCATTTATTTTTCGCAAATGGTAGGATTTTTCTTGAAATCCCATTGGGCCAATTCGAGCAAAGGTGATTGAGCAGTCATATGAATGATTTTTCTGGTAAATCAGATATCGAGAACGAATTTTACTTCCAGTGGCATATCACGGAAAAATGCAATTTCAGATGCAAACACTGTTACCACTCCGATTACACGTCTACTGATGAGTTGAACCTAAGTGAATTAATCTTCATTGCCGATAAAATTGACTCTACTCTAAGGAAATGGAACAAGGAAGGTACGCTATCTATTACTGGGGGGGAACCTTTTGTAGTCAGGGATAAGCTTTTTCCCCTTCTGAGCCATATCAGCACCTTGGAAAGAGTTTGCTACTTTGATCTGTTAACTAACGGGTCCCTAATCGATGAGGCCATAATATCGGAGCTGAAGGAATTTAAGAAGCTAAGACGGGTTCAAGTCTCCTTGGAGGCCGGGAATCAGGAACTGAATGATCAGATAAGGGGCAAGGGTAGTTTTGAAAATACTTTATCAGCAATCAGGCTGTTAAAAGAAAATGATTTTCAGGTGGCAGTGATGATGACCATCAGTCACATGAATAAGGGTGAGATTGAGCCTCTCATTGAACTCCTTAAAAAAGAGAATGTTGACACCTTTTCTGCCGAACGGTTTAT
>JAFDHB010000130.1 GCA_019308985.1 Deltaproteobacteria bacterium
AACCAGGAGCCTTCCAGGTCATCAGTACATAAACACAAGATATGGGGGTTACCCACACGAATCTGCGATGCCCCTCATTTTTTTGTAGTCCTGGAAAATCCCTTTCCGGCTGCCTAGCTCCTCTGAATCTATCTTTGATTTCGGCCACAAACTTGCTGCTGGCAAGGATCAATGAATTGGTCGGGCCAGTCAGTGGACTTTCATATTCCTTGTCCAATAACGCGAGTACAGAATCCCTGTACTTCTTCATTGCAGATATAGGTTTACCATCAAAATAGCTGAGTATAAACTCCCTCTTCAGCCATCTCGGACCTTTTCCGTTAGAAACATAATAACGGAAACTGGGCCATTAATATTGCTCCGGCCTCTTGAGTATTAATTCTTCTCCTGAAACGAAAAGCCATCCTTATTGGAATACGAACGCATTCACGCTAGAGATGTCCACCCAAAGTTATTGAAACATTGAAGGACGGCCTCTTTTAACCCTTTTACGCAAATACCAATGGCTTGAATCACGTCGGGTTACTGTTCTTCTACAACTTTTTTTACCTCATCAAATATTGCGATGAGGTCTGGATCAAGTGGGGTGCTGCGCTCTCTCATGATCTTTGTGCCAATCAAGCCTAAGCTTCTTTTTAGGATTCCGAGTGAGCTGCCAGCATTGTGAGCGTGCATTACTTTCTTGAAATCTTGCAGTCTATCGTATCCATGTTTGTTTTCGTCAAATTCATCGGCAGAAACGGGCGTTGTTGGATTTAGTTCTTGGTTTATGACTTGCGCAACTATATCGAGTGGGTAATAATCTTCAATGTTTCCTTTCGATAGTCGAAATACTTTTCGAACATTGGTGAGACTTGCCTGCCTTTCTCGGTTGATGTCTTGTTCTGTCTGCTCGGCATTGTTATCCAGGACGATTATACATGGAATGTCGTAGGCAAGCAGTAATCTTGCAGTATTTCTGACTTTCTCAGTGTCGCAGCCTCGCATATTGATAATAGCGATACCCAGTTGGAAGTCACTTAGGCCATGCATTTCCATGAATACTGGGAACCCATCTTCTTCGGTGTTTCCTTCGACTAGTATTGCACAATTTCCTCCGCCTTTTAAAAGGGCGTCTGACGGGCGAATCCCTAGATCTTTTCTTAGTTCGCCGAGTAGATCGGAATTGAATGTTTTGGCGACTGTATTGCCTTTTACAGTCCTTGTCAGTATTATATTGCTTTCAAATTTACTTCGTTAGAGTCCTGGCTTATATCCTGTAAAACGGCAAGGAGTTGGCGTTGGGCTTTAGGGTGAAGACTGTTTTCAGGCTCCTCCATTGCGAAGATAAAATATCCTCCTACTTGCATATTTGCGATTAGCCTGAACAAGGCTATTATGAGATTGTTTTGAGTTCCTGCACCCCGGTTTTCAATTAGGATATTATCAACGCGGTCATCAGAAAGCCTTATTGAAAACGAAACTCCTTCAACAGGATCTACTTGAACATCTTCAAACTTCAATTCAATATCAGTATTGTGTAGCTGTTCTTGAAGATAGCTTTGGAGGATTGACTGAGGCTCTGTAAGGGATTCCTTCAATGTTTGTTGTACCTGTCGTAATGATTCATTCGCATCTCCTCTTTCAATAACGCTTTTCATCTTTGCCCTGAGTGTTTTTCCAAGCAAGGCAGTTTTATTCATGGAAAACTGAACGCTAAGATCGCGTCTCACGGGTATAAAGTGGAAGCTATTAGTTGAAAACCATTCTTTTAGGACGTTCTTGTTAATATCACTCTTTGAGCCGTCATCCAATATTGCTTTAACTATCGGTGGTTTTCCAAAAGGGAAGTCTTTTGAAATTACAATTTTCCCATCTTTTTTTTTGATCGCGTCAAATTCATGTTTGGGAGGGAGGCTATCGAAGGTGAGAATTATGGTAATGTTTTTATTTGTGTCTCTTTTGAAATAATCATCAGGATCATCTATTTTCTTACCTTGAAAGAACGCCTCCAATGCGTATAAGAACGCTGTTTTCCCTACATCATTTTCACCAAGAAGCACACTGAATTGCCTTAATGGGACTGATACGCTTTGGAGTGCCCTGAAATTCAATATTTTTGCATGACTGATATGCATTTTATAATTCCTCCTCTACGGTTACCCTTAAGTCTGTGACAGCATATTTTTTCTTGCCTTTGTACAGCAGCCAGGGCTTTTTCCCTTTCTCTGGGCTGTCTGTAGAAATGTCCGGGCCTCTGAATAAAACGATGTTGATTCCCCCCTTTCTGATGCTGCTTTTGTATTGCATCCCGTTCATATAAACGTCGGCCTCTTTGCCATTGTCGCCTGGAAGGTAGAAGTGATCCTTGAAGTTTACGGTCTTTATGAACTCGGTGAATACCTGGGCAGGGATGTATTCGATCTTGTTGTCTGTGCGTCGGAGCGGCTTTGAGATCTCATCTGCAAAATGGAATAGGAAGGGCTTGAAATACTCTTCGTAGAAGAAGTTGTACTCCGGGTTGAATATGCTTGCCCTGGGCTCCATTTTCATCGCCAGGTCTAAAACTAGCAAGTTTTGCGTGGTTTCGAATTCTGCGACGACCACGTTTTCAGCTAGGTCTGGGCGGACCTCGTGTATGCAGGTTTCGTGATCCATACCGCCGTAAAAGAAAGATATCCCTGCTGGGCTCATCCTGCTGTCCTTGGCATATTCACTTGGCGGGCTTGTTAGGTCAATGTGCTGAAAGTCTTGATTGTTCTTATTTATTCTGGCTCGAAAGATGGTAGTACCTTTCGGAAGAATGTCGATCAGGGTTGGCATGTATGTTTCTGCAAGGTGGAAAAGGAACCTGCTAGGTAGGCCGTAGTCATACGGGTCTTCTTCCCCGCAAGACAGGAATGCCGTGAACCGCTGCTGGGTCTTGATGACTTTGCAGAAGTTTTCCCAGTATCTTATTTCATCAGGGTCTCCTGAGGGCGGACCGTAAGGGTCTTTCCTTACGTAAGGAGTCCCGTCATTGGTGACAAGGTCGTTTAGCAGCTCGGTAGGGTCGTCTAACCTGCCTGAGAATATCGCCTCCTCATCACTGATGATTTCATGTATGTCTGATGTTGGAAGCTGGTAGCCTCCTTCAGAGGAGATATAGCTGACCTGGTTTGCAGCGTCTTCATAGTATCTAAGAACTCCTTCCATTATGAAACTCCCTACTTCTTCCACTTCGCGGATATGAACATCTTGGCTCCCGCAATAATCGCAGTCACCTATCTCCTTTTTGGATTCAATAAAACGCTTTATCTCACTATTTGAGAAGCAATTTATGCAGCAGTAGTTGTCCATAATAGAGAATGTTCATTGCTTTTCGACGGCGTAGAATGTGACGTCTTTTGCTATGTTTGGAGAGCGGAAGGTTTTGACTCTTATCACCCCGCATGCTTTGGCAAACTTGGCTTTTCTTGTTTCAATCCAGTTTCGCTCTCGTGGTGCATACTGGTAGAACACCATCCAGTCTTTTGGCTTCATGTTGTTCCCAGAGTGTTCTGATTTCGTCTCGTTTCACATGTGCCGCTGTTGCTCTTGTCGGTGTGATGCCTAGGTTCGGGTCTAGGAACATGATTTTGTTATTTCCATCATATTTTGTCATGACAGCCAGGACATGCTTGATGTATTTGTCGCGACTTGAGTGGTCGAAGGGCTCGTTTATGACTATTATTTTTGTGTTTGTGCGTTTGAGGAGGTTACGGATGTTCCTCATATCGCGAGAATGACTCCACACTTCGTTGGAAATAGGGGCGGGGCCGTCGTCTGTTTCGAGTTCTGGCTGAGTGTGGTCATCTGTTAGAGAGGCTACTTGAATTATATCTTCCAATCCGTAGGCATTGGATAAATGAATCAGAGTCCCACATTTTACCAGGTCCCGGTCGTCCCTGTACCATTTATTCTTCATGGCTGAGTATCCCTTCACATTTTAGGAGCTTTCTTAGCTTTTTCTGAATATTTTCTGCCTTCCGCTGCCGTGGAAGTCAAGGAATTCTGGGTTTACTCCGTTGAACCCCTCAGCCCGTAGTTTTTCGTCGAGGATCTGGTAAACGTTCTTCTTTACCAGGATGATTTTTGTCCTGGCTTTGTCGGTTATGGCTGAATTGAGCTCGGTGAGGAGCCTGAGGAAGTTTTTTCTGACATGCTCATCCCTGATCCTGTTTTTGTATCGGTCTATGGGGTAGTCGCAGGCGTCTATCAGGAAGTAGCCTTTTTTCTGGAACCTTGAAAGCAAAGCTGTCTTGCCAATCTTTCCCTGTTTGTGCCTTTCATAGTCTTTCAAAAACAGCTCCTTCGTTATAGATCTAAAGAGGTTATCCTTCCCTTTTACGTTTTCAAAATAGAAATACCTCGGCTCTTCCCCTTCATCCGCACAAGGGGGAGACTCAGCAATGAACAACAGGCTTACGCTTCGTCTCGGAAAGTATTCTTGCCTTGCAGACTTGTAGCTTTTAAGAGACCTGTTTTCCATGTTTTAGGTAGCGCAAGGTTCGCACGTTTTGGGCCAGCTCAGGTGATAGTAAGTTTTGGTTATTGCTTCACTCCCCCGTTCCTCAGAGCAGCTTTTTCGCTTGCACCGATGATAAAGACGACATTCAAATCAGAGTTTCCCGCCATTAGAACACTGTGGGCACAAATTGAAAGCCTATTCAACATAATCAACAACGTCCCGTCCTTCTCACAATGGCTTCCGTCGAAACAATTCTCCCTTTGTATCTAGTGTCTGCGCAGCTTGAATACAAGCTGCGCTATAGATGCCCTGCAGCATGCCACAAGGAGGTTAATTGCCAGGTACCTTTGCATAGAGATGAGCAATATCCTCTGGTCCCAAACTACCAGGATATTTTAGTCTCAGGTCTTTTCTCATTTCAACAAGCGCTTCCTGTATAGACTGATGAATATCCCCACGACTTGAATCGACCATCATGAATCGACCATCACTGAAACAATTTTATTTACTTTCTTTGCGGCCTTTCTATTTCCATAAAGCCAAAAAATCGTTAATGCCTTATTAAAGGCTTCCTCATTTTCCGGGCTAGATTCATAGGCCATTCTTATTATTGAAGGAAGCGATTGCCTATACGCCTTATGTTTTTCTTCTCTAAAGAACTTCGCAGTTCCAAAGAAAAACCCAAGGAAGCCAGTTATCACCGCGAGAATTATCGCCCATATGGGATGCATAATCCGTCTCCGAGCCAAAAGGCCGTCCTACAATGCTTTACTTTCTCCAAAACGATACAACTTGCAGATACAGCTACTTGTACACCTTAGATAAATCCAGCTCTTACATCATATCGTGTTATTGCTTATCAATTCTAGAGCCTGTTTGCCTTCTTCATAGAAATTGCTTCAGGAATTTCTCTTTGCATGGATAGGAATGAGGCTGCGTCACATTGCCATTTCCGAAATAGTCTTCTATCGTGTAAATATGTGAGACCTTGGTAATGGCATTGATTGCAAAAGCGGCCATGTGAGACACTCCGAAGCCGGACGGATCAATTGAATCGAAGGAACTCCGTATTCCGTATTCTCTTGGGTTTATATCTATGAAGATCTTGGCCATTATGTCATGTAGATCAGTCTTTTGTCTTAGAGGATCTATTCCTGACCATTTGTCACCTTGATCCGACAACCACCCCGAAATTACCACAGAAGACCTGTACCAGATCAATTTCAAAAAAGCAGGCAATTGCTTTTCGCCAATGTCACAAACGATTTTTCTGCCTAATTCATCGCGTGCCATAGCGTAATTACAATTCTGGATTGAATCACCCAATGGCTGCCATTCAGGATTCTTACGATCAAGGAAGGCGCCGAAAATACTATCCTTTGTGTTTATGTATTTTTTGAAAAAATCGATTAGATCATCATTGATGGCATCCGCAACCTGTACCCACATCTCGCAATGTGCCGTATGTTTTTTGTTCAGTAATGGTGCTGATGGGATGCCATCGGAAAGCGTGTTGGGGGGAGGTTTTCCAAACTCAGTTTTGGAATCTTCAGAGTAGTTGTGAGGTCTCCTCCCTATTGGGCGCAGCATCGGCATAGCTAAATCGAACTGTTCTACAAGCTCTTTCATCAATCTAAGTCCGCTTATGTGGCTTCTTTCACAAAATCGGTCCCAAATGATCACATGCAAGCAGGTCTTGCCTTGAAAAATTTCTCCAACTTTCGCCATCTTTAGTCTTTTCAAATTCATCATACCTGAGTCTCCTTTGGAGGATGGGCGACGGGAGGTAGCTGGGGGTGGATCAAGGATCGTCTGGTATGGCCGACCAGTTCTGATCGCCTCTGCCATGGCATAGTAGCATTCCAGAATCACCCGGTTGGTTCGATATTCCCCATATTTTTGCTCGTCTTTTCGTTTCACAATTCCTTAAATCTTGTAGACCTTCAGAACCTCATCTCCATAATGATTGATTACCTTGACGGCAATCTTGCCGGTGCTTGGCGTATTGAAAGGACGGCTCTTTGTTGTGTAAAGGGATGACCAGGCCTCCTCGTTGATTTCGGCTCGGAGGGCTCGCTTTAACTTTTCGTACGGGTGGTCTGCACCGGTAAAATAAGCATGACGGACAAAAAAACTCTCTTCATTGTAATCGGTGTCAATAAACCAGCAGGCAATATCACCCGTAGAGTGAGAGCGGATCTCTCCGGTTGTTGGGTCGTAAATATCCACTCCCTTGACCTCAACCGTGATCTTGCTGTCTTTTGTCTTTGCGATTTCAAGATCAGGCTCGCCAAAGACCATAAAAAGGTTCCCGGCTCCGGTCTTTTTGAGAAGTTCGTCGCCCATGGTCAGATCCGGGTTCATCCTTGTCGGAAGGACGGTCAGCTGGCCGTAACGCTTTGCCTCTTCGGAAACGTGGGGGTCAAAAGCGAATCCACAGACAATAAGCAGATCAAAACCCATTCCCTTCACGGCTTCCTTGGCAGCCTCCTTGACCAGTTCAGGGCCGACCGTTCCGTGTTCCGGTCCGATGGATACAGCAACCCTTCGAACCGTTCCATCCTTTTCAGTATACTCCCCCTAGGCCTGAATCCAAGTCCCGGCATAAGGCTCCAGGCGATCAAAGTAAAGGCGCTCATTCTTGATCGTGTTCTGCACACCGGCCTTCTTAAGGTTCTCAAGGATCATGGTTTCAAACTGGCCGGACCCAGGGGATTTTCGCCCCTCCTTTTCTGATACGGGCATCTCTTCCTCAGTGGATAAGACCCGATGCGGAGACAGGCTCTCCACGGTGAATGGTCCTGAGACTCGAATGCGCTTCCTGTCTTCATAGGGCTGGTCATAGAGAATCTCCTGGTCAGCATTTCGGGCAATGGACCGGTCAATCTCTTCCTGTCTTTTTCTTCGATGATCCCACCACTCTTTGTGGAGTTTCTTGGCCTCCCTGGGCCATTTGTCCTCCGGATCCCTCGGAATCTCCCATTCCTCCCACGACGTTTTAAGAACGCTATTCAGTTTCGCCCTTATAGGCTCCATTTTTTTCTGCCACTTTGAATGGATCGTGTCTATCTCTGGATTGTTGGCAATAGACTTGAGGGTGATGTGAGGAACGCGCTTGTAAACAAATCCTTTCTTGATGTCATTCTGTGTCTTGTATTCGGGGGGAGTCTTTCCGGTGATTTCCGCTTCTTTTTTGATTCCTTCGGGCGAATCAGCAAGCAAATAGTAGGGATACTTTGCGGCCATGATGCGCGTCCGCGCAAGCGCGAGGGCCACACGGGAGGTGTCAATGGTGATCCAGCGCCGTCCCCATTGCTCGGCTACATAAGCAGTTGTGCCACTTCCGCAGGTGGGGTCGAGAACAAGATCACCGGGGTCAGTGGTCATGAGGAGGCAGCGTTCAACTACTTCACTTGTTGTTTGAACAACATATATAGGGTCTGCTGGTCCCTTTAAAGCCCCCCAGAAATTACTCAATGGAATACTGGGACTATCATCCCAATATACCACAGAATATAATCTCTTTTCGGTACCGCGGAGTCGGTCGGCGGCTGCCAATCGTTTCATGCCTTCTGGATATTGTACGCTCCAGTGACGTCCAGGAGTTGGTTCGTAAACAAACCCATGAAATGCGAATGGCTGTGGTTTCGGCGGAGGATCTTGACTAACGATTGGATAGTCGTCCCGCATTAATCGCCATCCTTCTTGTAGTTTATTCTGTATCGTGCTTTCGTCTAAGCCTAAAGAAGACTGAACCTCACCAACCGGTGAAACGAGTCGACGATACTTCCCGACATTACCTTCGAATTGAATTGGAATGAGGATAGGACGATACTTGATCATTTCTCTTAATTTTGCATACCAAAGGATGTAGTCATTCACGGGCGCCAATGCAGCCGCCTCCTGATAAGCTTTTTTCTTGAAACATATTGTAACTATTGTGTTCTCACTCCCAAACACCTCATCCAGCAAGCACCGCACTAGATGCACATTGTCATCCCCAATTTGCACAAACACACTCCCGGTCTCGGTCAGTAGCTCTCTTGCCACCACCAATCGATCCCTCAAATAACTCAAGTAGGAATGAATCCCCAATTTCCATGTGTCCCGAAAAGCTCTAATCTGCTCGGGCTGCCTTGTCACATCTTCTGCTCTTCCGTCCTTGACATCTCTCTTTCGGGTGCTGACTTGCCAGTTCGACCCGAATTTGATGCCATAAGGGGGATCGATGTAGATCATCTGAACCTGACCCTTGAGGCCCTCCTTTTCAGCCAGGGAAGTCATTACATAGAGGGAATCTCCTAAGATCATCCGATTGGTCCAGTTGGCCTCATGCTGGTAAAACTCGATCATCTCTTCAAACTCAAGGCCGTTGAAATCAGCGAAGAGATTAAACTGGGCAGGCGCCTCTTTTTGCACTGTTCGGCGAATATCTTCAATAATAGCCTGAGGATGAATCTTTTCCTGGATATAGATGGGTAAAGCAGGTACGGCCAGATCCTGTTGATCCTGTTCGTCCTTTCCCTTCCATACAAGTTGGGGATCAAGGGATGGGTCACGTGGATAAAGCATGGTCTTTGGCCGGGTCTCATCCTCCTTCACAAAGTCACGGAGTTCCTCGGTAGGGATGTTAGCGCGTTTGTCCTTATGTTTAAGGCTTTCAACAGGTTTAGCCTTGTTACTCTTCTTTTGGGTCATTGGTTAACTCCATATGGTTTTGATAAGGCCTGTTTTCATGATAGTGCGGTCGCTTGTGATAAGAGGAACATCTAGATATTTAGCTGTCGATATAATGAGCCTGTCAAATATTTCGGGATACTTTATTCCTGCCGCCAAGCTGACAATTGATGAAGTCAGATCAACTACGGAATAGTTCTTAGAGCCTCCTATGGTGCTTAATGAATCCTGGAGATTGATCCCAATGCGTTTCTTTTCCGCGAGATAAAGTATTTCGACCAACAAGACGGTGGAAAGGAAGAGATGACTTTCGCCTTTCTCGACACCTTCAAGAACAAGCCTTGCCTCCTTACCAATTCGTCCGGCTCCAGAGAAATGACGAATGATAGTAACCGTATCCGCAAGGTAATCCATACTCTAAAAGCTCCGTTTCAGGATTGATTTTGAAAGCTTTTGCCTGCCCTTCTTGATCTCTCTTCTGAGATCCAGATTTTCAAAACCTTTTCCTGCCCAAACACCTTTCATCTTAACAATCCTTCCCTCTTCCTTCCTATCTTTTGAAAGAAGAAATCCTATGAAGTCATTTACTTCTTCCAGTTTGTGTCCGGGAAGTCGAGCCAGTTTCCTTTTGATCTCAGATAGTCTTACGCCTGTATCTTCCATAATAGTTCCTCCTCTCACACAAAACCTGAGCCTTTCTTTCCAAATAGTGGAGTCAAAAGAAGTTAAGTTGCAATAAAGCTTCGTATCGAGTTCTTGGCATCCCAGGGATCGTGGATCTCCAGGAAAGCCCATCTTCCAAACCCGCCATGATTGTTCACAGCCGGCACCCATACAGATCTTGCGGTTGCAACCTTTGCCTCTTTGTCCTTTTTCTTTTGCCCGGTCACTTCAATAATGAGATTTAGCAAGTCCTCTTTACCGTGGCCGTCATCGAGACGAACAAGAAAATCCGGCACATAGTTCTTTTCCTGTCCGTCAATGGTATAGGGAATGCTGAAGCCAACGTTATGATTTTTGGCGTAAGCAAATACCTCTTCAATTTCCTCTAAGGCCTCGGCCATCTTTTGTTCCCAGGAACCAGTATCCGCCACCACATGGGATATGTGACATTTGTCAGGGGCTGTCTTGTAAGTAGGGCGAGTAGTGTCGAAATCCACGTGCCATGTAGACCCCATAGGCTCATAAGGGTAAAGAATAGGCTTGAGTGTTTTTTCCCCTGATTCTGCAGCTACTATTGATCGGTAGATGCGGTCAGCGGCATTGTGGGCAAACTGGATCAGGAGGAGCAACTGGGGGAAGACGTTGTCCTTTAAGACGACACATTCATCCAGCCAAAGTTTGGTAATGGCCAGGATCTGCGGAAAAAGCCATGGTCTCGCATTACCCTCATCATCATGGAAGTATTTCTCCAGAGTCAGTTTAGCCAGGAGAAAGGCTACCTCCTGCATACGTCGCGTTTTCAACTCATCAAGGGTAAGAATCGTGGATTCACCTACTATGGGTGCATTTTCTGTTTTTGTAGGGATATCTTCAGTAGATAGAACGATCTCTGATTCTTTAGTGAAATGAGCAGATAACTTCTCAGATCCTAGTTCATATCGGTATCCCATAAGCCGGGGAAAGGATATCTCTCTTAATATCCGATCCTCAAGAGCGCGGACATGGGTTATTTCCGGGCCAGGTTTTGGCTCAACTGTGGAGCCTGCGCACGGGATGAATGAGAATGGCACCCCATAGACTTCCGCATACTCTACGGGGAAGGCCTCAAATTCAACGGTTCTCCCGTTCACATTAAGGCGTTGGGTCCCTATGGTGTAACTCATGCGGCGGAGACCCCGGCCCACCACCTGTTCACAGAGAAGCTGGGTGCCAAAAGCCCTGACCCCGAGAATATGGGTAACCGTATTGGCATCCCAACCTTCTGTCAGCATGGACACTGAAACGACACATTTGA
>JAFDHB010000131.1 GCA_019308985.1 Deltaproteobacteria bacterium
GAGATCCCGTTTTCTTCCTCCCTCTCTTCCCTGGAACCCACGTTGACCCATATTCCAAGGGACAGGGATTGGAAATGACTGAGGCTCTCTGTAACTATCCTGACTCCATTTTCCAGAATGGTCTTACGATACATCGTCAAGGCTTTCGTCTAAAGCGGCTTTCCGCGAAAGTGAGATCTTTCCGTTCTTGTCCACATCGAGCACCTTCACCAGCACCTCATCGCCCTCCTTGAGGACGTCGCTTACCTTGGCCACTCTCTCCTTGTCCAGCTGGGAAATATGTATCAAGCCGTCCGTTCCGGGAAATATCTCAACAAAGGCCCCAAAATCCATGATCTTGACCACCTTGCCCATGTAAAGCTTGCCGATCTCCGCGTCCTGGATTATGTTGCTTATCATTTCCACCGCCTTCTTTGATTTCTCCTTGTCAGGCGTGGCTATCACCACCTTGCCATCAGGGTCCACATCGATCTTTGCTTCTGTGGTCGCAGATATCTCCCTTATGACTTTACCTCCTGGGCCGATAAGGGCCCTGACCTTCTCTGGTTTTATCTCGATGGTTGTTATCACCGGGGCATATTTGGATACGTCAGACCTTGGCTTTGGCATGGTCTTTCGCATCTTCTCCAGGATGAACAGCCTGGCCTCCTTAGCCTGTGCCAGGGCCTTCTGCATCACCTCCCTGGTCACCCCGTCTATCTTTATATCCATTTGCAGGGCGGTGATCCCGTCTTTGGTCCCGGCCACCTTAAAGTCCATGTCCCCGTAATGATCTTCATCCCCGATAATATCGGTGAGTATGCCCGTCTTATCTCCATCTGACACCAGACCCATGGCTACGCCTGCGACCGCCTCCTTGATGGGCACGCCTGCGTCCATCAGCGAGAGTGACCCTCCGCAGACGCTGGCCATTGAAGAAGATCCATTGGATTCCAGAATCTCTGAGACCACCCTGACAGTGTATACAAAATCTTCCTTTGAAGGCAGGACCGGGAGTAAGGCCCTCCTTGCCAGGGCGCCGTGCCCTATCTCTCTCCTGCCGGGTCCGGTCAGCCTCCTGGCTTCGCCCACGCTGTAGGGTGGGAAATTGTAATGGAATATAAAATTCCGGAAAGTTTCGCCGTAAATGGTTTCTATTCTTTGATCATCCATACCCGTTCCCAGGGTAGTCAATACCAGGGCCTGGGTCTCCCCCCTCGTAAAGAGGGCTGAGCCATGGACCCTCGGCAGGACGCTGACCAGGCACTCGAGGGGCCTGACCTCGGTAAAGGATCTCCCGTCAATTCGTTTGCCTTCATTGAGGATAAGATTGCGCACCATCTCCTTCTCAAGGTCATCAATTGCTTCTCTTATCCGGGATTCCCTGCCTTCGTAATCCTCTGAAAGGGTATCCAGGACTTTCTTGTAGACTTCATCTCTCTTCTTCTGTCGCGGTTTCTTCTCCTCAGTCCTTATCACTTCCTTGAGCAAAGGTGCGGCGATTTCACTGACCTTTGCCTCCAGTTCCTGGTCCTGCCCGGTGTCATGGACTTCTCTCTTGGGCTGACCGACCTCCAGTTTCATCTTTTCCTGGACTTCAAGCATGGGCTGCAAAGCCTCATGCCCATAAAAGATGGCATCTATCATGTCCTCTTCTTTAGCGAAGTCCGCACCACCTTCTACCATCACGACAGCGGACCGGTTGCCTGCAACGATCAGGTTTATGTCACTTTTCTCCTGTTGGCTCCTGGTGGGATTGGCAACGAATTTTCCGTCGATCCGTCCTACCCTGACCGCGGCGATGGGGCCGTCGAACGGCACATCGGAAACCTCGAGTGCAGCTGAGGCCCCGAATATGGCAAGGATGTCAGCCTCATTTTCCTTGTCCGTGGATAGGACAGTGGCAATGATCTGTGTTTCATAGAAATAGTTATTCGGAAACAATGGACGAAGGGGCCTGTCTATCAACCGGGATATAAGCGTCTCTTGTTCGCTCGGCCTTCCCATATCCCTTCTAAAATAGTTACCTGGAATCCTGCCCCCCGCATAGGACATCTCCTGGTATTCAACGGTCAAAGGCAAGAAATCAATCCCTTCCCTGATCTCGTCAGTTGAGACCACGCTCACCAGTACCACGGTCTCACCCATGGACACCACAACAGAACCACTGGCCTGCTTGGCGATACGTCCTGTCTCCACATAAAGGGTCTTACCATTAATGTCTACTGTATAGTTACTAATCATTTCTCAAATCATCCTTTCCTGAAATAGGAATAAACCTACCCGCTCTCATGGCTCCCCTGGGGATCCTCTTGACAGTAGGCCGAAATTTACTTTCTAAGGCCTAGTTCCTTTATTATTCTTTGATATCTCTCCTTGTCGGTTCGCTTGAGGTAGTTGAGCAATCTCCTCCGTTGACCCACCAGCTTGAGGAGTCCTCTCCTTGAATGGTGGTCCTTCTTGTGTACCTTGAAATGATCCGTGAGATAATTTATCCGGTTACTCAAGAGCGCTATCTGCACCTCGGACGAACCTGTGTCTTTTTCATGAATCTTGAACCGTTCAATAATTACTTTCTTGGTTTCAGGGGTTAAAGCCACTTTCCACACCTCCTTCAAATATTGATGAACTCGTAAAAAGTCGAAATTGGGATGGCAAAGTAAAAAGCTTCAAGTTCAAGGCGCGCGAATCTCGTGTGATGAGGCGTACTTACCGTACGCCGCAATCACAACGACAATATCTCTAACCTATCTTCAATACCGGTCACCTCGTCGGGAACCCGAGCTATGGCGACCAGTTCTTCATCCTTCAGGAGTTTTATCTCTCCCTTAGGGCTATCCAAATGTGCTCCCCCAGGGATCAACTCCCTCATCCTGGGTTGATAACCGTTTCTGATCTTCTCCGCCAACTTGCCGCTTATACTGACACCCTCGACATGTGGTAGAGCGCGAGACAGGGGTATTATCCTCTGCTTCAAGAATTCCCTGAGAGATGGCCCCTGCTCCTCCTTGATACTGACAGCCTCCCCTAATTCAAAGGGGCCGCAAGATTCCCTTCTTAATGCTATCAGATGTGCCCCTGGGCCCAAGGCCCTCCCAAAGTCGGAAACAAGGGCCCTTATGTAGGTTCCTCCCGAGCAAACGACCTGTATGGTAACCTCCGGGAGGTCTATTGCCGGTATGTCAAAGGAATGAACCTTGACCTTCCTTGCTCCCAGTTCAACCTCGATCCCTTTGCGGGCATATTCATAGGCCCTCTTGCCCTCGTATCTGACTGCCGAGAACTTGGGCGGGACCTGCTCTATGTCTCCAACAAAATCCCTTGCCTTCTCCCTGAGGAAGTCCAGGCCATATTCAGGCACCGGCCTCACATTCAAGACCGTGCCGTTCAAATCCTGGGTATCCGTTTCAATACCCAGCCTCAAGGTGCCCGCGTATTTCTTTTTGAGCGGCATCAAATAGGGGAAAAGCTTTGTCCCTTGGCCGAGAAGGATGATCAGCAGTCCCGTTGCAAAGGGATCCAACGTGCCTGCATGGCCCACCTTCTTGGCCCCAAGTATCCTTCCCACCTTCCTTGCCGCCTCGAATGAGGTTTCGCCCGCTTTCTTGTCAATGAGGATGATTCCGTCGCAAGAATTTCCCATAGAGCCATTGCAGCTTATTTATCTTCTCCCTCCCTATTGAGCTTCTCAAAGAGCCTCTTTAAGTGTTCCCCCATCTCCAGGGATGGATCATGTCTAAAAATCAAGTCCGGCATGTATTTCAGCTCCAACCTTCGCCCTATCTCACGCTTGATAAAACCCTTGGCACTGTTGAGGCCTGCCTCGGCCTCCCGGACGTCTTTGTCATCTCCGTAAACGCTAAAGTAGACCCTTGCGCACTTGAGGTCATTACTCAGGTGGACTGCGGTCACGGTCGTCTTCCTGACCCTCGGATCCCTTACTTTCCTTGAAAGCAGATCCGCTATCTCCCTCAAGATCTGGTCTCCTACCCTGACAGCCCGTTTGCCGGCCAGCATATTTGCCTCACATGTTAATGATCTCGATTCTCGAATCAACTATCTCCGCTAGATAAAGCGATTCCAGAAAGATGATGACATTGTTCAATGTGGCGTCGATGTGACGTCTGTCGTTCCCTATCGCACTGACTCCCAGTTCTATCTTCTGCCATTTGTCGTTCGAGCCTGTCTCGGCAATGGCCACATTGAACCTGTGCTTGACCTTGTTCACCATGCTTTTCACCACCTTCCTCTTCCCTTTCAGGGAGCGGTTTTCGTGAAGGTGGAGCTCAATCTTGCATGTTCCAACGACCATCTGCTTACAGCTCCGCGGCGATCTCTTCGACTTGGTAAAACTCCAACACGTCACCGGGTTTTATGTCTTGGAAATTCTCAAGCACCAGCCCGCATTCATATCCGGCCTGAACCTCCTTGACATCATCCTTGAATCTCTTCAACGACGAAAGTTTCCCGTCATAGATTACCACTTCATCCCTCAAGAGCCTGATCTTTGCATTCCTTTCCACACGTCCGTCCGTCACATAGCAGCCGGCCACAGCTCCCACCTTGGGAACGTGAAAGGTCTCCTTGATCTCGGCCCGCCCCATGACGTTTTCTTTTCGAATCGGCTCAAGAAGCCCTGACATTGCCGCCCGTATATCCTTGATGACGTTGTAAATAACGTCGTAGTATCGAACATCCACCTTTTCCCTTTCAACTATCTCCCTTACCCTTGGGTTAGCCCTGACGTTGAAACCGATTATTATGGCACCGGATGCAGACGCAAGCATAACGTCCGACTCTGTAATGGCGCCTGTAGAAGAATGAATGATCTTCAATTTCACTTCGTCCGTGCTCAGTTTCAGCAATGAATCGGAAAGGGCCTCAAGGGAGCCCTGTACGTCCGCCTTGATTATGATGTTCAGCTCCTTGACCTCGCCTTCCTTTATCCTCTGGAACAAGTCATCAAGGCTCACGATCCCTCGTCTTTCCGCTTCCCCGGTTCTTGCTTTCTCCTGCCTATAAGACATAATCTGTTTTGCCTTTTTCTCATCCTCCACGACTATGAACTCGTCTCCAGCCATGGGGACACCTGAGATGCCGTATACTTCCACTGGAACAGAAGGGCCGGCGGACTTGATCTTCTTGCCGCGGTTGTTGAGCATGGCCCTGACCCTCCCGTAACACTCTCCGCACACAAAGTGGTCTCCCTGGTGCAGGGCCCCGTTCTTGATAAGCACGGTAGCCACCGAACCCTTGCTCTTGTCCAGTTTGGCCTCGACAACCACACCTCTGGCAGGTTTGTTCGGATTAGCTTTCAACTCAAGGAGTTCTGCTTGCAACTGTATGAGCTCCAGCAATTCGTCTACCCCCTCGCCTGTCTTTGCCGAAACATGGCCAAAGATCGTATCTCCACCCCATTCTTCAGGTACAAGACCCAGCTCCGCCAGTTCTCGTGTTACCTTTTCTATGTCGGCGTCCGGTTTATCAATCTTGTTAATCGCGACAACTATGGGGATATTGGCGGCCCGGGCGTGGTTGATTGCCTCCTTAGTCTGTGGCATTACCCCGTCGTCCGCAGCCACCACCAGCACGATGATGTCTGTCACTTTCGCTCCCCGGGCCCTCATGGCCGTGAAGGCCTCGTGTCCGGGAGTGTCAAGGAAGACGATATCTCCACCCTCTCTTTCAACATAGTACGCCCCGATATGCTGCGTTATTCCTCCGGACTCTCCCGCGATGATATTGGAGTGTCGGATATAATCCAACAAGGAGGTTTTCCCGTGATCCACATGACCCATTATGGTCACTACAGGGGGTCTCGGCAGAAGGTCCTCGGGTCTATCCTCCGTATCTGCAATAAGAGCATCTATTTCAAACTCATCCCTCTCAAGCTCATAACCGAATTCGTCGGCCACCAGAGACGCTGTCTCAAAATCAATAGGATTGTTTATGGTGACCATTACCCCCATGGAAATAAGTTGCTTTATCAATTCTGCAGCCTTGACGCCCATCGCCTTGGCAAGCTCTGCCACGGTAACCGTCTCCTGCACCTTTATTCTTCTCTTGATGGCCTTTGGTGTGGTGATCTCCGTTTGTCTTATCTTCTTCTTGGCCTCCTTGAGGGATGCAACATCCTTCTTCTTTCTCTTAGGAACCCTTCCCTCGTAGAGATCGGCCCTCTCGAATACTTCGATCTTCTTGTGGCGGATAGAAGCCTTGGGTACTTCCTCCACCTTTAGGCCCCGCTTCTTGTCCTTCTTTTTTCTGGCAGGCTTTTCTTTCGTCTCTTCGACCGGGATGACTTCCGGTGTCTTCTCCACAACAGGGGGCGTCAACTCGATTTGAGCAGCTCCTTTCGCTTTTTCCTTTTCGGCCCTCTCTTCTCCCTTCTCCGGCTCCTTCTCTTTCTTCTTGATAAGGGCCTTGAGAGGCCCTTGTTCAGGCCCCCTAATGATTCTGGCAGGTTGATCGATTTTTTTCTTCCTGGCCTTCTTGCGCTTCTCCCCGGCCTTGGTCTCTACATGCGATTTTTCCTCTTCCTGGGCCGCTCCCTCTTTCACCTTTGTTTCACCTGTTTCCGCCTCCGCAGGAGCCTTCTCCCTTTCCTGTTTCCCGTGAACTGCGTCAAGGTCAGAAGGTCCGGCTTCCGGTGGTGCCTCCGCCATCTTCTCGGCGGCAGGTGCCTTACCTGGCCTTTCGGGTTCTATTTTCGCCGGTTGATCTGCCCCCTTTCCCTTGACCGCAGCTTCAGCCTGGGCCTCCGTCTCTACCGTCTCAGGCCTGGGGCCTTCCACTCTGACGGTCCTCTTCCTCCGCCGAATGACGGTGGGCTTTATCCTCTTTTCTTCTATGACCTCTGATACCTTACCGTTGAAAATGTCCCTCGCCTTGGCCACGGCATCTTCATCCAGGGTGCTCATGTAGTTCTTGATATCCATGCCCCCTGCCTTGAGCTTCTCAACCAGCGCCTTGCTGTCCGTGTTTAGTTCTTTGGCCAATTCGTAGACCCTGACTTTAGCCATTCAAACCCCCAAAATAATCTCTGATGGCTTCGTAAAAAGTCCAATTTCTGCGTTGCGCTTCATCTCGTTGTGACTGCGGCGTACAATGAGTACGCCTCATCACACGAGATTCGCGCGCTTTGAACTTGAAGCTTTTTACTTTGCCATCCCAATTTTGACTCCTCACAAATCTAGTAATCTCGACAAACTCGCAAAAAACGTTGCACACTTGGTGCTTTCGAAAAAGCTCCGGATGCAGGTTGTCCTTGCCAAATCCCACCATCTGGAACGCACAAATCTTCACCCCTCCCCGCCGAACACCACCGCCAAAGGACTAAGGACTCCCGTCCCCAGGGAACGTGGGCTCTTACGCATGCATCAAGCTTGATAGTTTACTCTGTGCCATGAATCTTTCCCGTCTTGAGTTCGGAACTGATTGTCAGGCGTTGGTTGGATCTGAATATCATGCCCAGCTTTCTGTGCTTGAGCAGTCGCTCGAGGCATTCCTCTTTCCTGCAGATATATGCCCCCCGTCCCTTCATGTTCCCTCCTTTGTCCATAACAACCTGTCCTTTGGTGTCCACCACAAGCCTGAGAAGTTCATGCTTCGGGCCCTTGGCCCTGCAGCAAATACAAGTTCGGATCGGGACATGGCCCTTACCCTTCCCCAAGGGCGACATCCTCGCTCGACTCCTTGGATTCTTCCTTCACCTCCTCGGATGCGTCCCCTTCCGGCTCGCTCTCCAGGTGCTCTCTTGCAGTTTGAATCAATTTCCTGGCCTTTTCTTCGCCGATATCCTTCACCTGAGCCAGGTCCTCAATAGAGGTTTCTGCGACGTCCTTGGCGGATCTGAATCCTGCCTGGTACAAGTTCAACGCCGTTTTTTCTCCCACACCATCCAACCTTAAGAGTGAGTCATAGGCGTCCTTCAATGCCTTATTGTAACTCGACTCGCTGGTTACGTCCAAGTTCCACCCCGACAACTTGGAGGCCAATCTGACGTTCTGGCCTCTTTTGCCTATTGCCAAGGATAACTGGTCATCGGGGACGACCACTTCCATGCTCTGGTTTTCCTCGACCACGATTACCCTGGTTATCTCAGCCGGGGCAAGGGCGTTGCAAATGAATTTTGCCGGGTCCGGATCCCAGGTAACAATATCTATTTTCTCACCCCATAATTCCTGGACCACCGCCTGCACTCTCGAGCCCTTCATCCCGACACAGGCACCCACAGGATCCACATCGCTGTCTCTGGAGGTGACGGCTATCTTGGCCCTGCTCCCCGGTTCCCTAGCCACCTGGACGATCCTCACAATGCCTTCGGCGATCTCGGGGACCTCGCTCTCGAAGAGGGCGGACAAGAAATTGGGATGGGTGCGGGATAGAATTATTTGGGGTCCGCGACTAAACTGTTTCACTTCCAGGATATAGGCACGTATTCGGTCCCCCTGTTTGTAAGTCTCCTTCGGAATCTGCTCCTTGGGTGGAAGTTCGGCCTCCGCACGGCCCAGGTTTACTATTATGGAGCCCTTATCAAATCTCTGTACTATCCCGTGGACTATCTCTCCCTTCCTGTCCTTGAAATCATCGAAGACGATGTTTCTTTCAGCCTCCCTCAACCGTTGCGTAATGACCTGTTTCGCAGACTGGGCGGCAATCCTTCCGAACTCATCCATATCCAGTTTTATGCCCAACTCATCCCCTATCTGACATTCGGGGTCGATCTTTCTGGCCTCCTCCAGCGATACCTGGACACGATCGTTAGTGACTTCTTCCACCACTTCCTTGAATTCAAACACCTCGATTTCTCCAGCCTCGCTGTTGAAGTTCACCTCGATATCATACTCCGGGCCGAACCTTTTCCTCGCCGCCGTCCGTACCGCCTCCTCAAGGGTCTTGATCAAGACTTCCTGATCAACCCCCTTTTCCCGGCTAACTTGATCGATTACTCTCTTCAATTCTGTAATCATGACAACTCCAATAGCTATTGTTTTTGCTCAAACTCATATACAAGGTTGGCCTTGGCCACATCCTTCCAGGGCAAGGTCACCATCTTGTCTCCCGTTTCTATATAAAGATATCCCTTTTCGAACCTGCTCAGGTACCCGGTGTAATTCCTTCGGCCTTCTATAGGTGCGAAAGTCTTCACCTTGACCTTCTTCCCGACCGCCCACTCAAAGTCCTTCTCCTTTCTGAGCCGTCTGTTAAGTCCGGGCGAAGAAACCTCCAGGACATATTCGTGGTCGATCGCGGCCTTTACATCGATCAGGTCTCCAATACCTCTGCTTACCCTGGCACAATCCTCCACATCGACTCCGCCACTCTTGTCGATATATATCCTCAACACCCACCTCCCCTGTGCTGTCACATACTCTACATCGACGAGGTCGTATCCCATGTCCTCGATTGCAGGTTCGATCAACTCCATCACCTGTCTTGATATTTCGGACCGATCTCCCGTCATGATTCTATCCCGTCTTGGATCGATTTCTCCTTCCTGACATCTCCACAGTTCAGCAGCGCCCTGACAGATCTCGAAGGACTAACAAAAAAGCGGGCTTTTAGGCCCGCTTCCGTGTGCAGACTGGATTAGGTTATCGCCAGCTACCAGCTAAATCTACTAGTTGGCCAGAGTCGTAATCCCACAGTGAAAACTATCATCCCGTCCGCAATTCAAAGTACATCACAATCCCTTCTACCGGGACTGATGACCTCAAAAAGGGAACCAGGCCTTAGAACAACCCTAAACTGGAGCGGGCAACGGGCCTCGAACCCGCGACCCCAAGCTTGGGAAGCTTGTGCTCTACCAACTGAGCTATGCCCGCTTCTGTTCTACTACTATCATCAACCCCCGTCTTGGAATCAACCCATCTGAGGAGCTGACCGTGATGGGGCCCCATATCCGTATCTCGATAATATTGAACATATAAGAGGACAAAGTCAAGAAATATTTTCTCTCTGTCATCCCTGTTTTCTAAGCACTTGACACAGTATATATACAAAACTTAGAATAGTTTAACGTCAAATGGCGCAAAAAGGCAAAGCCCTAGAGTTTGATCCAGGCTGCTGATAAGACCAGCGGTGCCGGAGAGGCAACATAACCCTTTGAAAAGGATAAATTAATCATTGGAAGACGAGTCGGATCACGGGCTCAAAAAGATTCTTAGATCTTTTTTCAAAAAGAGATCTCCTTTCTCCAAGCCTGAGGACCTAACCGGAGAGATCCACGAACTCGTGAACGAAGGCCATGCCAAGGGCCTTCTCTCCGATGAAGAATCCGATATGGTGCAGGGTGTCCTTGAGCTCAAGGAGACAGAGGCTCATTCCATCATGATACCCCGCACAGAGGTCTCCTCAGCCCCGGCAGATGCGACCCTTGGCGAAGTGATCAAGCTGGTGACTGAATGCGGGCACACAAGGATCCCCATATACCAGAACAGCATAGACGAAATTATTGGGATACTCCATTCCAAAGACCTCCTCAAGCTATGGGGCCAGGCCCCGGAATCCAAGATCCCCAATGACATCCTCAGGAAACCCTACTTCGTTCCCCGCAATCAAAAGGTTAGTGAAATACTGAAGGACCTGAAACGGGAAAAGACCCACTTGGCCATCGTAACAGACGAGTACGGTGGGACGGCTGGAATTATTACGATCGAAGACATACTTGAGGAGATAGTGGGGGAGATAATGGATGAACACGACGAGGAGCCACCCTTGCTGACCGTCCTTGACGAGAACACGCTCCTGGTTGACGCCCGCTTGGAAATAGAAAAACTGGAGGAACACTTGGGCAGGAGATTCCCTCCGGGGGAGTATGAATCCGTAGGTGGTTTCGTGATCAATCTCCTGGGGAAGATCCCAAGGGTCGGAGAAAAAATAACTTACGAAGATCTGGAAATGACAATCAAGTCCGGGGACGCAAGAAGGATTGAAAAGATCCTCTTCATCCTGAAGGAACGCCCTGTCCAGCAAGAAGAGACAAATCCTTGAATCACCGGCCTACTCCCCTCCAGGGTCATAGGTGCCCTCGAGGTTCTCGGGATCGTGGAAAGTACGGCTGGTGACTCTTTTGTGCCCCTCGGGCTTCCTTGTTTCCATCCCGGCCTGGACATAAGTCCTTTATGGATGTATCTTGCCTTTCATGTCCTTCAAATTCAGTGAGAGACAAGCACTCTTTTCGGCCGTCCTTTCGGGCCTCATGTTGACCGCATCCTTCCCTCCTGGAGACATGGGGTGGATGGCATGGTTTGCCCTGGTCCCCCTCCTTGTCGCCCTGGACAAGACGTCTCCTTCCAAGGCATTCCGGCTGGGCTTGGTGGCCGGGATGGCGCATTATTTGACCCTCGTCTACTGGGTGATCGTGGCCATGAGCCATTACGGGGGACTGAATTTCCTGGTCAGCGGAAGCGTCATGGTCTTGCTCTGTCTATATCTCTCCCTGTATCCCGCGCTCTTTTCCTACTTTTACGTTTTCTTGAAAGAAAGCCGTCTCGTCGCTCTTCAAGCAGCTTGTGTCTGGGTGCTTCTGGAATACATCAGGGGTAGATTCCTGACGGGATTTCCTTGGTCTCTTCTGGGGTATTCCCAGTACGATTTTGTTGAGCTGATACAGATAACCGATCTTGTCGGGGTCTACGGTGTATCCTTTTTGATAGTGGCCATGAATGGTTTCATTCAAGGCATGGCATTCAAGGAATCCCGGTTGCTGAAGGCTACGCTGAGACGGGATTTCCCCCTCTTACTGTCCATGGTCCTCTCCGTGCTTCTCTACGGTCACTATCGCCTCTCCCAGGAGCCTCCCTTCAGGCAAAGGAGCCCTTCCCTGAAGGTCGCTGTGGTTCAAGGGAATATCGATCAATCCGTCAAGTGGGATCACAATTACCAGAAGAAGACAATGGATATATACACCCGACTCTCCCTTTCCGCGGCCTCTTTCCGCCCAGACCTCGTGGTATGGCCGGAGACCTCACTCCCCTTCTTTTTCCAGGAGAATAATGACCTCTCAAAGGTTGTCTTTGAAATATCCAAGATCCTCGATAGCGACATCATCTTCGGCAGCCCGGCCTATGAACGAGAAGGAAATGAAGTGAGATATTACAACAGGGTGTATTATCTTCCGCGGGGAGGAAACATTTCATTCTATGACAAGGTCCACCTGGTTCCCTTTGGCGAATACGTGCCCATGAAGAGGTTCCTTCCCTTTGTCAATCGGCTGGTCCCTGCCGCCGGAGACTTTACACCCGGCAGGAGAATTGAGCCTTTGAAGGCGGACCTGGTCTCCCCGGGAATCCTCATTTGCTTTGAGGCCATATTCCCTGAGATTGCGAGGGAGCATGTTGCGAATGGTGCCGATATACTGGTTAACCTGACTAACGACGCATGGTTCGGCAGGACCAGTGCGCCCTTTCAGCACCTCTCCATGGCGGTGTTCAGGGCCGTGGAGAACGACAGGCCTCT
>JAFDHB010000132.1 GCA_019308985.1 Deltaproteobacteria bacterium
TCAATTTCGCCTCGACAGGGTCACGCTCCTGAGCAACGTCGAAGGACTGCGTTGTCCTTCATCTCGTTATGATTGCGGCGTACGCTAAGCTAAGTACGCCTCACCGCACGAGATGAAGCGCAACGCAGAAATTGGACTTTTTACGAAGCCATCATAGTTAAGTGTGAAAGGGTTCAAGGTTTCGAAGCTTCTCCCCTTAACGGCTTTTTCCTTTCAAGAGCCTATCGAATATGGCGAATGCGGCCTCCACTGCGGGGCTCTGCTCAGTAATCTCTATAAGGGGCTTCCCTTGCACGTCCAACTCTCTCAAAAAAGGGTCTTCCGGCACTATACCAGTAAGGTCTAACCCGTAGAGATCCAACGTCTTCTCAACTGCTCCAAGGTCACCCTCCTTGGCCTGATTGATGATAATTGAATGGGCTCTGACGTCCAGACCCAGCTCCTTGGTCAGCTCCTTTATCCTTGCCGCCGCTTGAATCCCCCTTTTACTCGGGTCGGAAACGATGACCAGGAGATCAATATCATTGGTGGTTAGGCGGCTTATGTGCTCCATGCCCGCCTCATTGTCTATCACCACATAGGCATAGTTACCCATCAATCGTTCCAGATATTGTGTCAGCAAAGAATTGGCAGCGCAATAACAACCGGGACCCTCCGGCCTCCCCATCACTATAAGGTCAAATTTCTCCGACTCCACCACCGCTTGTTCCAACTTCATCTCCATGAATACATCCTTTGTCATGCCAGCGGATACGCCTCTCTTCATCTCCTCCCTTGCATGCCCCAGGGTCTCCCTTACCTCAAGGCCGACCACCTCGTTCAAGTTGGAATTCGCATCCGCATCCACTGCTAGGACCGGAGTCATGTCTGCTTGAGCAAGATACTTTATGAGCAACCCCGCGAGCGTCGTCTTCCCGGTTCCCCCTTTACCCGCCAAGGCGATCGAGTAGGTCATAACTGCCTCCCTTGGAAAATTTAGTTGCCATGACATTAAATTTTTTCTAGAATTTAGCCACCTTATCTGAACGGGCCAATCTCCTATGACCACTAGAAACAAGCAACTGTGGGATAGTATTACACGATTTCTTTCTGCAAGACTACCAAAATCAGAGGTTGATCTATGGTTTTCCAGCACCTCACTATTAGATCTCACCACGGATAGGGCGGTGATCGGCGTACCCAACAAGTTCGTAGCATTCTGGCTTCAGGAGAAATACCTATCCCACCTAAGGGAGTCCTTCCGGGCCATACTCGACTCATCACCCTCTGTCCGGTTTTCTTACACAGGCCAAGAAAAGGCACCTCAGGCTCACCAAAGACAAGAGAAACGAAAATTTATCCACCCACTTGCGCAGAACCTAGAACCGACCATGACCTTTGAGAATTTCGTGAAGGCAGACTCCAATAAGCTTGCCTTCGCTTCAGCCTTAAGGGTGGCCACAGGCATCTCTCAAGGTTACAACCCGGTATATATCCACTCTGAGTTGCCCCTAGGAAAGACTCATCTACTAAACGCAATTGGTAACCACGTCAGCCAGGTAAACCCCGAAAGAAAGCCACTATACCTCTCACCCCGCACTTTCTCGACTTTTCTCTGGCACCACCCTAGTGATAGGGACCCCTGGCTAATGCTGGATGAATACGGGCTCCCGGACATCCTTCTATTCGACGACATACACCAATTGCAGAAAAAAAAACATAAACAAACACAATTCCTTTACGTCTTTGATAAGCTGTGGCAACACAACTGCCCTATCGTAATTACCGGAAGCAAGCTGCCACACGAGCTGAAACATCTCAACCCGGAATTGAGGTCCAGGATCGGAGCCGGCATCCTGGCTGAAATCAAGACTCCCGATCTGGACACTAAGATCATGCTTATAACCGCAAGAATGACAGCCGAGGGCATTTCCTTGCCCGAGGACCTGGTCTTTTACATTGCCACCTCTTATACGGACTTCAAATCCCTTTTCTCGGCACTCACTAAGGTAAAGGCTTTCTATTCTATACACGGTAAAGATAAGACCACTATTTCAACCATCAAGATGATCCTCCAGGCTCGTCAACCCGTAAAGCCAACCCTTCATGAGATAAAGATAACAACCTCGGCCTACTTTGGAATCTCGGAATCGGATCTCGTTTCCAGCAGAAAAAACAGGGTCCTTTCTTACCCAAGGCACATAGCTATGTATCTGGCTAGAAGACATACCAGCCTTTCCTGTAAGGAAATAGGTGAATCCTTCGGCCACAAGGATCACTCTACGGTCCTGTATGCAATAAGGAGGATTGAAAACGCTAAAGCACATGATCCTAAGGTAGTTAAAGACTTGGCCCAGATCGAAAAGATTATTGCCCTCGGAGGACAACACCCAAGCTCGTAATTCTTCGCTCCTCTAAAAGGAGGGGCCGCGTTCGGGCGATGCTTCTAGAAATAGGGTCCCGTATTACTGACCGTTGTTGATTTCTTTTACTCACGAACCGACATGGACTCTAAGACTCTGTTGTTCCAGGATTTACCCTAGGATAAATGTCAAAATGTCTAAAACAGTGATACTAATCATAGAAATATTTTGATAATAAAAACATAATGATATAACAGTTACTAACAATACCCCCGACTAGATTATTATTATTGATTGGAGGATAATATGGAAATAAGAGTAGAAAAGGATGAGTTTTACAGATCCATCTCAAGGGTGCAGAGCATAATCGAGAAAAGGAGCAATATGCCCATACTATCAATGGTCCTCTTAACCGCTACCGACTCTAGGCTCAAAATCTCAGCGACGGATCTGGAGATAAGTTTTCAACAAGACATACCCGCAGAAGTTATTGAGTCCGGAACAGTGACGATATCCGGAAGAAAGCTGTTCGAGATCTTGAAGGAGACAAAAAGCCCGAATATCTATATAAAGGAAAAGGAGAACAACTGGACTTTCCTTTCCGACGGAAGAGCCCGCTACAATCTAGCTGGACTGCCTCCTGATGAATACCCGGTGTTCGTAGCGCCGGAGGGGGTCACCACCATAGGAATTGCAGGGGGCCTACTGACG
Source organism: Deltaproteobacteria bacterium (assembly GCA_019308985.1). The sequence goes on from JAFDHB010000132.1 coordinate 3,054, forward strand.
GACATGGTTAATAAGACAATTTTCTCTGTAACAATGGAGGAAGCGGGTTTTAAGCTATCCGGGGTGTTCACCCAAAAGATGGCCAAGGAGGGAACATGGGTGCTTAGAATGGTATCTACCGACGGGCATAGATTATCTCTGGTAGATAGGCCTGTGGATCGCATTGAAAAGCTAGAACTCGACAACGGAGTGATGATCCCAAAGAAAGGAATGATGGAGATCAGCAAGCTGGCGGCAGAGAGCAAATCTGTGGCCATAGGATTCAAAGACAACAATTGCTTAGCCAGGAGCGAGACGACAAGCATAGTGGTGCGTCTGTTGGAGACCAAGTTTCCAGACTACGGCGAAGTTATACCCAAGGAGACGAAAAGACGTGTTAAAATAAGGAGACAAGAACTACTGGATGGTATGAAGAAAATGGTTATCTTGAGTACGGAGAGCTATCGTGGTGTCAAGTTGACATTGGAAGAGGACAAACTGCAACTCGTGTCCGTCAATCCGGAGATAGGTGATGCACAAGAAGTGATAGAAGTGGAATACAGGGATGAAAAGTCGGAAGCCGGGTTCAATCCAAGGTACTTTATAGAGGCTCTTCAGGTGATGCAAAGCGAGACAGTCGAGATAGGATTTGTAGATGATTCCAGCCCCTGCTTGATTAGGGGTGATGAGGACCTTGGGTTTTTGGCTCTGATTATGCCCATGCGGATATGATGATTTTCTCGGCCATTGTGCTATTTCGTTCGAGCAACATCCGACGAGCTCGCAAAAAGTCCCAAAACCGTGGTGCCGGACTTGATAAGCCTGCCCCGGACTGGGATCCGTGGGCAGCCAGAACCTCTTGAAATTAGTGGTTTCCTGCTGGAGTTTATCCCGCACATGAGATGCGGGGCAGGAATGACAGAAATGAGCAGTTTGAGACTTTTTACGAAGCCATCACATTTGAGGATAGAAGAGGTATTAGGGAATTGAAAGGATATGGCGCTGAGGACATAAAGGTATTGGAGGGCCTTACAGCAGTAAGGAAAAGGCCCTCTATGTACATAGGGAACACGGGGGTTGAAGGGCTCCACCACCTTGTCTATGAAGTGGTGGATAACAGTATAGATGAGGCGATGGTGGGATTTTGCGACACCATCGACGTGGAGATATTGGCCGATAACAGCGTGGTCGTGACTGACAACGGGAGAGGGATACCTGTAGATATCCACAAGACGGAGAAAGTGCCTGCCCTAGAAGTGGTAATGACCAAACTGCATGCCGGGGGAAAATTCGATAACAAAAGTTATAAGGTCTCCGGAGGTCTTCACGGGGTGGGTGTCTCAGTGGTAAATGCCCTTTCTGAGTTTCTTGAAGTCGAAGTTTATGTCAATGGAAGGACATATTGGCAACGCTTCGAGCGGGGCGAGAAGAAGTCGGAACTGTTGGAAAAGGGGAAAATAGACAAGGCCGGTACCCGAATCCACTTTAGGGCGGATCCACTGATCTTTGAGAGTACGAATTTCGACTTTGACATACTCGCTAAGAGGATGAGGGAGTTGGCCTTCCTGACTAAGGGGATCAAGATAACGATCAGCGACGAGAGAACGGGGAAAAAAAGTCAATTCCTATTTCAAGGAGGAATCAAATCCTTTATAGAATATCTCAATAAGAACAGGGAGGTACTACATCCCAGTCCGGTTTATATCAGTGGTGAAAAGAATGATGTGCTCGTAGAGGTAGCGCTGCAATACAATAATTCTTATAAGGAGAATCTTTTCACTTTTGCGAACAATATCAATACCAAGGAAGGAGGAACTCATCTTGTCGGCTTTAAGTCGGCCCTGACTAGGAGTATCAACCAGTATCTCCAAAATTCTAATTTTTCCAAAAACTTCAAAGGAAAGCTGAGCGGGGAGGACGTCAGAGAGGGCCTGACCGCGGTTGTAAGCGTCAAGTTGCCCAATCCTCAGTTCGAGGGGCAGACCAAGACGAAACTGGGCAACAGCGACGTTAAGGGTATAGTCGAGAACCTAGTCAATGAGGGCCTCAGTACATATTTCGAAGAAAACCCGAGGGTTATTAGGGGGATCCTGTCCAAGGTAATTGATGCTGCAAGGGCGCGGGAGGCCGCAAGAAGGGCGAGAGATCTGGCAAGGAGAAAAGGCGTGCTTTCAGACCACTCCCTGCCGGGAAAGCTCGCCGATTGTCAAGAGACGGACCCAAGCCAGAGCGAGCTGTTCGTGGTGGAGGGTGATTCAGCCGGAGGCTCTGCCAAGCAGGGAAGAGATAGGCGATTTCAAGCTGTCCTGCCCATGAAGGGTAAGATCCTGAATGTGGAGAAATCCCGTTTCGATAAGATGATCCAGAGCGAGGAGATCAGGACCCTGATTTCAGCGCTTGGAACAGGGATCGGGGAGGAGGAGTATGACATCAAATCTCTCCGCTACGGCAAGATCATAATCATGACGGACGCGGATGTTGACGGATCCCACATCAGGACCCTGCTGTTAACCTTCTTTTTTAGGCAGATGCCCGATCTGATAGAACAGGGGCATCTATATGTGGCCCAGCCTCCCCTTTACAGGGTCGCGGACGGGAAGACGGAGCTCTACCTCAAGGATGAGGAGAGCTTCCATGACTACGTGCTGCAAAGGATATCTAAGAGGGAAAAGATCGTGATGGAAACAGGAGATGAGATATCCGGAAAGAAGCTGGTAAAGTTCCTGAGAAATCTCGTGAAATTCTACAAGAACCTGGAGAGGCTGTCGAGAAGGGGATACAGTAAGAGCTTCCTGGAGTTCCTCGCTTCCCGTGGTATCACCGACAGGAGTGTATTCAAGGACAAGGAGTTCATGGAGGGTTTCTTTGAGTCCCTCAGACAAAATGGTTTTCAGTTAGCCAATATCAGAGTAAACGAAGTGAACAGTCAATACGAGTTCGAGGTAACAGAGGTGAAAAACGGGGGACAATCTTTCTCCGTTGATTGGGAGCTGCTCTCTTCTCCGGAGCTTAGAGAGGTGTTGCTCCATTCCAAGGAGTTCCGTGAGCTCAAGAGTAAGGGATTCAAGCTGGCGGCGGAGGCCGGGCAGCCGACCAAAGGCGATCCGGAGAGATTTCTAAAGGAATTGCTGGATAGGGGGAAGAAGGGGCTTACGGTCCAGCGGTACAAGGGTCTCGGAGAAATGAACCCTTCACAGCTCTGGGCCACAACCATGGATCCTGAAAGGAGGAATCTCCTCAAGGTGCGTATAGACGATGTGGTTGAAGCGGACGAGATCTTCACAGTGTTGATGGGAGATAAGGTGGAGCCTAGGAGGGAATTCATTCAGAGCAATGCCCTGGAGGTCACGGAACTTGATATCTAGGAATGAGTCCAGAGAAAGGGCAAAAGGAGTGATTCCATGAGTTCGGATTTTGACACGGCACAGGTGAGCATAGAAAAGGAGATGAGGAAATCCTACCTGGAGTATTCCATGAGTGTGATAGTGGGCCGTGCTCTACCTGATGTGAGGGATGGGCTGAAACCTGTCCACCGCAGAGTGCTTTACGCGATGCACGAGACAAAGAATTATCATAATCGGCCCCACAAGAAGTCTGCCCGAATTGTGGGGGATGTTATTGGAAAGTATCATCCCCATGGAGACGCCGCGGTGTATGACACCATCGTCAGGATGGCTCAAGATTTCTCCATGAGATATCCCCTGGTCGACGGGCAGGGTAATTTTGGATCGGTGGATGGGGATCCGCCGGCGGCGATGAGGTACACTGAAGTTAGGATGACGAGACTGGCGGAGGAGTATCTTCAAGACATAGAGAAGGACACGGTCGACCTTTTTCCTAACTATGATGGGTCTCTCATCGAACCTGCGGTTCTACCTACGAAAGTGCCGAGTCTTCTAATCAATGGGAGCTCTGGTATCGCGGTTGGGATGGCCACCAATATTCCGCCGCACAACCTCAGGGAGATCTGCCGCGGTATCGTGGAATTGATAGATCATCCAGACACTGATGTGCAGCAACTCATGGGTATAATAAAGGGACCGGACTTTCCTACTGCGGGATTTATCCTTGGGACCAAGGGGATCCGGGAGGCCTATGAAACGGGCAGGGGCATACTCAGGATAAGAGCCAGGGCCTTCATTGAGAAAGGTAAGAAAGGTAAGGACCACATAGTTATTTCTGAGATCCCCTTTCAGGTTAATAAGGCCAGACTACTGGAAAAGATAGCCGAGCTGGTAAAGGAAAAGAAGATAGAGGGTGTGCTTGATATCCGGGACGAATCAGACAGGGACGGAATGAGGATCGTCCTGGATATGAGGAAGGATGCCATGCCCATGGTCATTCTTAATCGCCTGTACAAGTATACACAGATGGAGATCTCTTTTGGAATAATCTTCCTGGCCCTTGTGCATGGAAGGCCTCAGGTACTCAATCTAAAAGAGATGATCCATCAGTTTATCAGGCACCGTTACGAAATAGTGGTTAGGAGGACCATATATGATCTGAACAAGGCGGAGGAGAGGGCGCATATTCTGGAAGGACTGAAAAAGGCCTTGGATTCTTTGGACGAGGTGATCGAGACCATCAGATCTTCTCCTGACCCGAAGTCCGCCAAGGATAGGCTCATCTCAGGCTTCGACTTGTCTGATGCCCAGGCTCAGGCGATTCTGGAGATGAGGTTGCAGAGATTGACCGGACTTGAAAGGGAAAAGGTTAATAGCGAGTACAAGGAACTCCTCAAGGATATCGCCAGGTTCAAGTCGATACTGGACAACCCCGCTTTGGTAAATGAGATAATCAAGCAAGAGACTGTAAAAATAATGGAGGATTATGGTGATGAAAGAAGGACTGAGATCCTCGAAGACACCGGGGAGATTGATCTTAAGGATCTGATAGCCGATGAGGATATGGTGGTCACCATAAGCCACGATGGTTACATAAAAAGGAACCCGATCAGTCTCTATAGGGCGCAGAGAAGGGGCGGCAAGGGCATGACCGGCGTGAGGCCGAAAGAGGAAGACTTTGTTGAACACCTTTTTGTGGCATCTTCCCATGACAATCTCCTGTTTTTTACCAATAAAGGGCGCGTGTACTGGAAGAGGGTGCACGAAATCCCCGAGGCGGGCCGGATGTCAAGGGGCAAAGCCGTTGTCAATCTCTTGGACCTGAAGAGGGGAGAGAGGGTTGCAACCACCCTGGCTGTGAGGGATTTCTCCCAGGAGAGGTACGTGGTAATGGCCACAGAAAGGGGTCTTGTCAAGAAAACGCCGCTGATTGCATACAGCCATCCCCGTGCCGGTGGCATAACGGCCATAAATATCAAAGACGGCGACGAACTTATCTGTGTCAGGGAGACGAGCGGAGACAGGGACATCTATATGACAACCCGCATGGGGAAGTGCATCAGGTTCCGTGAATCCGAGATAAGGACTATGGGCAGATTGGCGGCTGGAAACATAGGGATCCGTTTGGAGGAGGGAGACGAGGTGGTTGGAATGGACGTTATAGATGAGAAGTCTACGATCCTGACCGTGACGGAGAATGGATACGGCAAGCGCACCAGAATAGAAGACTACAGACGGCAGGGGAGAGGCGGAAAGGGGATCCTTACCATGAGGATAACGCAGAAGAATGGCTCGGTTGTGTACGGATCGCAGGTCTCGGACGAGGATGAAGTGATGATGATAAGTGGTCAAGGCAAGATTATCAGGTTGAGGGTCAGCGATATCTCTGTCATGGGAAGAAACACCCAGGGAGTGAAGCTCATCGATCTTGCCCAAGGCGAAAAGGTCGTGGCGGTTGCCAGGGTCCTAGAGGATTAGGCCGCCCTTTAAGGATCTCAGCTCGGAGGCTTATGCTGCGGGCGAGGGGATTAATGGGTTTCTGGACCAGTGGGCATGGAAGGAAGGATGGAAAGGATTGCAGTGATTGGGGCAGGCAGTTGGGGCACTACCCTTGGAAACATGCTTGCGGAAAAGGGACATGAGGTGGACCTTTGGGTCAGAGAGCAGGAAGTCTATCAGCAGATAAAGGAAGAGAGGATAAACCATACCTTCCTGCCTGGTATGAGATTAACGGCTCGACTGAATCCGGTCACCAGCTTCGATGAGGCGCTGAGGGACAAGGAGATCGTCCTGCTTGTGGTCCCCTCCCATGTCTTCAGGGCTATCCTGGAAGGGGTGCGGCCCCATATCAAGACGGACATGTCTCTTGTGTCCGCCACCAAGGGCATAGAAAACAAGTCTCTTGAGACTATGTCACAGGTGGCGGAGGGTGTCTTGTCCGATCAAATTGGAGAAAGGTTTGCGTGTCTTGCCGGTCCTAGTTTTGCGAAGGAGGTATTTGTGAAGCGTCCGACGGCAGTTACCATAGCGAGCCGCGATATGGGTCTAGCCGAAAGGCTGCAAAGGGTCTTTTCCACTGAGCATTTCAGGGTATATACGAGTCAAGACCTGATCGGGGTTCAGCTTTGCGGTGCAATAAAGAATGTGATAGCAATCGCCGCCGGGGCATCGGACGGCCTGAATTTCGGCAACAACGCGAGAGCGGCACTGATCACCAGGGGACTTGCGGAGATCACGAGGCTTGGCGTAAGCATGGGAGCCAACCCCATGACCTTTGCCGGACTGGCTGGCATGGGCGACTTGGTTTTGACCTGCACCGGTGACTTGAGCAGAAACAGGACGGTAGGAATAAAAATCGGAAAGGGGATGGGACTCGGTGAAATCACGGGCGCTATGACCATGGTGGCCGAAGGGATCAGG
>JAFDHB010000133.1 GCA_019308985.1 Deltaproteobacteria bacterium
GCCCCAACGATGTTCTTAGGTGCTCCTAGACCTCTGATTCAGCGCCACCAGTACCCATTAAACGGGGCAGGGATGAAGCGCAACGCAGAAATTGGACTTTTTACGAAGCCATCAGTAATAAGAATTCTCTTTGTTGAGGTCGGAGCATAGAGAAAATCCCATTGTGTGTCAAGAGTAAATTGGCCACGAAATATGACGGTTTTGGGTATGGTGAATATAAAATGACGGTGCGGGACCGCTTTGAAAGTATCGAAGATTTCGAAAATAGAATCCTTAGCTTTCAAACGCTTTATCAAGAAATTGCAAAGCCTTTCGAATGGAAGTTCACCCGAAAGGACCCGAAAAACTTACTAAATAATCTCGATGATAAGCAAAAAATCGCAGCATAAATACGTCACCGAATTTTCGGCCCAGAGCACTAAGCCCTTGAATTTTCAAACTCAATGAATCTTGGGCGATTAATGAGACACCACACCCCTGTTGCTAGTGGCAATGCCTGGAAGGAATTGCATCCTGCCTTGAGAAAAGACCCCAAGGACCCCAACAGAAGGAACGCTCCTTTCCACAGGATAGGCAAAAAGATTGGGGCAACAGTCCATTACACATCAGGGATATCAAATCCAAGGTGCCGGCCCAGCAGGCCGAATTGCCCATAGGCCATTTCTTCCCCGTATTGAACCCTGCATCCTTTTTTCGCGGCCTCCCTCAGCCATGGCGTAACCTTGGGATTCGTTACGACATCCGCCACCATAGTCGAAGGAGAGAGGGTATCCACGGGAAAAGGCAACCGCCTGTCCTCATTCATGCCTATGGGGGTTGCATTGACTACCAGGTCGAACCCCTCCAGGCTGGACAGGTCGAAGGACACCCTGATTCGGGGATTCACCCTTTTCAACATTGCCAGAAGGTATGAATGGCGGGTCTTCCTTATTTCCCGGATAACAATCTCTCTTGCCCCTGCCTCTGCAATTGCATGTGAGATTGCCGCACCTACGCCGCCGCCCCCTATGATTGCCGCCCTTTTACCTTTCATTGACAGGCCGTGTGACTTCAATGCCACCATGAATCCAAGGCCGTCGACCATGTCACCTATAAGATGCCCCTTTTCGACCCGGATGACATTTACCGCGGAAAGCTCCCTCGCACGCGCTGACAGCTCATCCACGTACCTTACGACTTGCTGCTTGTGAGGAATAGTCACAATACACCCACCCAAGTTTTCCATGGCCCTCATGAGGGCGATGAATGACCTGACTTTACCCTTCGGGATATCCATTGCCACCATCACAGCATCTATGTTGTTCGTCGCGAAGTAGGTGTTGAAATACCCGGGCGATTTCACCTGTGTCACCGGGCTCCCGATCATGACAAAAACGGTGGTGGTACCGGTAGGTACAAGCCCTATTCCTTTTCCCTCTTCCATGGCTTCCACCAGGACAGCAGCAGTTGTGATCTTGAACTCAATGGCTATCGGCAGCACTCCTCCATTTGATGGGACTCAAGCCACTGTATCCCACTCGAACCCCTTTACTCACTCTTTTCCCCAGCAGCCCGCCCTATTCTTCTTTATCGAACTTAGGAGCTTCACCCCAACGGGAATGTTGGAATCATGGAACACTGGAAGAATGCACATTGGGGAGTTGGTAGGATGGGTTATAGGCAAAATCGAGTTGACAAACCCGAAGAAAGATGAGAAATTCCCATCAAATTTATCCATCCCGTAGAAGAGCAATTTGCTTCATTCCATTATTCCACCATTCCATTATTCCATGTGTTAGGCAAAATTATCAAGCCTCAGTAAATATCTTCAATTTCAATAAGTCATACAATCTCCGAGGCCTATATTTAGTTATTGAATTTCATCCATTTCTTGAGATATTATTCGGTGCTTTGAGCCTGAGGGCGGTCTTGTTGCATCATGATACCTCAAATCCGAAACGATTGAGAGGTGAAACATGTCTGGGATTAATGTGGGGATCATTGGCTTCGGCACTGTAGGGGCCGGTACGGTCGAGGTCCTTCTCAAGAACAAGGACATCATCAGGGACAGGGCGGGTACGGAGATACGACTCAAAAAAATAGCGGATGTTGACATGGAGTCTGACCGGGGCATCCAGGTGGAAAAGGACATCCTGACCACAGATGCAATGGAAGTGGTCAACGACCCGGATATCCATATCGTTGTTGAACTCATCGGGGGCTTAGGAAGCGCAAAAGATTATATCCTCAAGGCGATGGAAAAGGGCAAGCACGTGGTCACCGCCAACAAGGCGCTTCTGGCTGAATTTGGCGGAGAGCTGTATGGGGCTGCTGAAAAGTTCAGTGTCAACCTCGCCTTCGAGGCTAGTGTCGGGGGGGGAATTCCGGTCATCCGCGCCCTGCGGGAAGGGCTTTCCGCCAACAATATCATCAGCATCATGGGGATATTGAACGGGACGTCCAATTACATACTGTCGAGGATGACTGAAAAGAACCTATCCTACGGTGACGCCGTCAGTGAAGCTGTCAGGCTGGGTTATGCCGAAGACCCACCCACACTTGACGTAGACGGAACTGACGCCGCCCACAAGCTGGCAATCCTTATCTCCATTGCCTACGGTGCCACGGTGAACTTCAATCACATTTACAGGCAGGGAATCTCCGCGCTGAGACCGGAAGACATACGTTTTGCCCGAGAGTTTGGTTACTGCATAAAACTGCTTGCCATCACAAGATATCTGGGAGACAGGGTCGAAGCAAGGGTACACCCCACGATGGTCTCCCTGAACCATATCATGGCGAATGTGAAAGGTGCTTACAACGCCATATACCTGGAGGGAGACTTTGTCGGCCCGAACCTTTACTATGGTTTGGGGGCAGGAAGGAAGCCGACCGGTAGTGCTGTGGTTTCCGATATCATTGATCTTGTCAGGAGGATAAACAAGGGCAATCATACCTTCTTCCACCCCCTTGCACACCTCCACCCCCAGAGGAAGGAGATCATGATACAGCCTATAGAGGAATTGGAATCCGCGTACTATTTCAGGTTCTCGGCCTTGGATAGGCCGGGGGTTCTGTCCAAGATAGCGGGGATACTGGGGGATCACCAGATAAGCATTGCTTCTGTTATCCAAAAGGGGAGACAAGTCAAGGGATCCGTACCGGTCGTCATGTTGACCCACGAGGCCAGGGAGAGTAATGTCTTGAAGGCCCTTTCCTTGATAGACAAGCTTGATGTCCTCACGGATAAGACGATGATGATAAGGGTCGGAGGAGGGAAAGGACAAATCAGTGAAAATGGGTTGTAACAGCAGAAAATACGTCCTTGTCGTGGGTGACGGAATGGCCGATTATCCGGTCGAGGAATTAGGTGGAAAAACTCCTCTTGAGGCGGCAAATACTCCCCTCATGGACCTGATCGCCTCTGGTCGGATCGGCCTGGTGCGCACCATCCCTCAAGGGCTGGAACCCGGCAGCGACATCGCTAATCTATCACTGCTTGGCTATGATCCGGCAAAATACCACACTGGACGAGCACCACTCGAGGCCGCCGCCATGGGAATAGAGCTCAAGCCCAACGAGGTGGCTTTCCGGGTAAACCTGGTTACTCTAAAGTGGAACTCTTCAAGTGAAATCATCATGGTGAGTCACAACTCAGGGAATATCCCGACTCCCGAAGGATCAAAGATCATTGAGACCATTAGGGACAGGATCGACAACCCTCGCATAAGGCTTTACCCCGGAGTCTCTTTCCGTCACCTCCTCGTCTGGGAAGATGGGCCCGAGTCTGCCCTTACACTGCCTCCTCACGACTATCTGGGGAAAAACGTTGCATCCTACTTGAATTCCGAAGCCCCCGGCCCCATAACCGAATTCATAAGGGCCTCCTGGACCCTGCTCAGGGACCACCCCGTAAATATCAAGAGAAGGAAAGAAGGCAACCTGGAGGCCAATTCCCTGTGGCCCTGGGGTCAGGGGAAGACTCCCAGTCTACCCCGATTCAAGGACATCTACGGCCTTCAAGGTGGTGTCATATCTGCGGTCGATCTTATACACGGAATAGGGGCCTACGCCGGCTTTGAACCAATCCCTGTAGAGGGCGCGACCGGATACCTGGACACAAACTATGCCGGAAAGGCCAGGGAGGCATTAAAGGCCCTCAAGGACCTTGATTTTGTATTACTTCACGTTGAGGCGCCGGACGAGGCGAGTCACAACGGGAACCTCCGAGAAAAGATCCAGGCGATCGAGGATATCGACAAGAAGGTGTTGACCCCCCTGCTGGACGGGTTGAATTCCCTTGAGGATTACCGGATCATGATTGTCAGTGATCACCTGACACCCATGGTAAAGAGGACCCATTCCCCTGAGCCCACTCCTTTTGCCTGGGCAAGAAAGGGGGATATCGAGAAAAATGCCATGATCCGCTCATTTTCAGAGGAAAATGCCAAGAAGAGCAAACTGCACTATGAAAACGGTCGTCAGCTCCTGGAATCTTTCCTGTCAGAAGGTTGATGACGGTATTCCTGTTGATCCCGAATTTCGCAAGGCTCTTAGGTAGGGGATCGTTTACGATCCCAAATTCTTCATAATATTGGCTACTTGTAGGCCTAAATGCTCCCCTACCCTTGAAAATCAATTCACTAAAAAGGTGAATAGGAAAGATCAAAAAGGGTTTGCAATTCTGGGTTTTGCCCCAACCCTTGCGAAATTCGGGATTGATTCAACTCAACCTGTTGTGGTAAAGAATCTGGGTGCATGTATCCGGTGCATTCAGGTTGCATTCAATCTCACTTGGAGGAGCTTAAGAACATGAACATTATCCTATTCGGACCAAACGGAAGCGGCAAAGGAACGCAGGGAACCATAATAAAGGAAAAATATCGTATCCCGCATATTGAAACCGGGGTCATTTTCAGGGACAATATTTCGAGGGGTACGGATCTGGGGAGAAGGGCCAAGGAGTACATAGATCGAGGCGACCTGGTTCCGGACAGCATCACGGTCCCCATGATTCTCGCCCGACTCAAAGAGGATGACTGCAAAAACGGTTGGCTCTTGGACGGATTCCCCAGGAACCTGACCCAGGCCCAGGAACTGGACAAGGCACTAAAGGCCGAAGGCATTGATCTTGATATAGTGATCGAAATCATTCTGGACAGGGAGATAGCGAAAAAACGCATTATGGGCCGCAGACTCTGCGTCAATGACAACAATCATCCCAATAACATATATATCGATGCCATCAAGCCGGATGGGGACAAGTGCAGGATTTGCGGAGGAGAGCTCAAGACCAGGTCTGACGACCAGGACGAGGACGCTATAGACAAGAGACACAACATATATTACGACGCCAAAAACGGTACGATGGCAGCCATAAACTATTTCAAGGAACTTTCGAAACAAAACGGCGGGAAGCCGAGGATCATAGAGATCGACGGCAGACCCGGAGTCAAGGAAGTAACCGGGGAACTGGTAGAAAAACTGGGCTGAAGGCCCCTGTGTTTCCTGCCGAGGCGATGGAGAATTAACCAAAGGTCTCAAAGGGTCTTGATGAATGCTGTCAAGGCCCTCATCTCTTCCTGGGTGAAATTCTTGAAAGGGGGCATAACGTTGACAGGATCCATGATCTGCCTTCTGACATTTTCCGCGGTAGCGGGCCTGCCACTGCTGGGCAATCTCTCTCCCTTGAACACCCCGTAGAGCCCAGGACCTATCTTGGTATCCCTCTTATCCGTGAAGTGGCAATCTGCACAATGCCTTCGAAAGATGGCAGCACCCCTTTCAACCATTTCCCCACCTGCATCCTGCCTGGCCACAGGAGGCGGCCCGCTCCCCCGCATAGCGAAATAGTACCCGGCAGAAGTGGCTGTCGTCCCCAAGGCCAGCATAACGACCGCTATACCCAGGATCGGGACCATAGAGAAGAATCGCCTGTAGAACTTGATGATTAGGATCTTGAGGACCAGGAACAAAAATACCCCAACTGCCAAGACCCCGTGTAAAGCTGCCCTTGGCGACAATTCCTGGCCCGACCCCCTCATTATTTTGAGGCAGTAATAGGAGACGATCAAGAAGAGCACAAAGGAGATATACCCGTTGATCCTGTGAACCAGGCGCAGAATTTGCGGCTCGAACCTCTTTTCCTTTTTTCCGAGTAATTCAAAGGCCGTTAGGAAGCCCAGGAGGACGAAGCCGATCCAGGCCAGGGATAGGATGGATTTTACCCAGAGGGTCATTGTCTTCCCCTTCGCCCTTTCATTTACCCCTATTGAATTGTTTTGACCCGGTGGACTCTGGCCGGCTTACGAGGTCTCTGATATCAGGGCATCTATCACTTCGTGATACTCCTCGGTTATCTCTATCAGGCATATACCGATGCCAAAGGTGGAATCGTTCTCTCCCATTCCGTAGAACTCTGACCAGACCACCTTACCAACGGCTCCAACGGCCTCCCTATCCGGTGGCATGATTGAAATCCGGTATGTCTCATAGAGCAGGAGCGGCTCCTCGCAACGAATGAACAAGCCTTCTTGCGAGATGTTCTCTGTCACCCCTTCTATGGTCCCATGATCCGCGAGGATATTGATGGGCCATTTCACCTGTCTTCTCGGCTGTTTTCTGCGCTCGATCCTCTCAGACAAAGGGCAATCTCCGTATCCGAGCTTGTTATATAAAAACTAATTTATTTTAATAAAGGAAGAATAGTAAAAAATTGCTTCTTTGTCAAGAGTTTATGTTTAGCATATAATATTTATTCATATTATATACCCCCCGCAAGCAATTCCGTACCATCTATGGGGACTGCCTCACTTGCCCGGTTGTCAAGTTAGGGCCGGCCCTATCTCCTCCCAAGCTCAACTCCGGGGCTTGGATACCCACCGCAGGCGGTATTGACATCAGTGATCCTCTTCTTGGAGACCGGGAGCCATCAGGTGGGCTTTCCGAGGGGGCGGAAGCAGAAGGGAAGGTCGCGGAATGGTGGAAACAAGGCCTTTTATTCTTTAACAACCTGATGCTTTGTGGTAGAAGTTGCTTTTGAGTAGGGATTATGGTCGGCGCAGGAAGCCGAAAAGAAAAGGAGGGAGAACCTTCCTCCCTCCCCGCTTGTCCGGCAATGGGGTGAGTGATGGGACTCGAACCCACGACAACTGGGGCCACAACCCAGTGCTCTACCGGCTGAGCTACACCCACCGTTAATCTATTTATTATCACAATGGTCAGATTTTGCAATAAAATTTTCCCAGCGGCTCGGACGGTGAGAGATCAAGCCTGGCACCCAGGCTCGTATCCCAATACTGGCGGGGCAGGCAAGCATATTCCCCAATTTCTTTAGTGCGGGAGATTATGACCGGTGACTATTGACAAGAGTGAGTATTACAGGAGAATTCCGTCGGTGGACCGCCTCTTGAACCACCCTGATATCCTGGGCCTGGCTTCGAGATACCCCCGCAGTCTCATTATGAAGGCCATAAACCAAGTCTTGGATGAATTGAGATCAGCCATAGGGGCGGAAAACAGGACAATCGACCCCTCTAGACTCGAGCTCACCCCTGTTTCGGAACTTGTGCTTGAAAGGGTAAAGGCCCTGGACCGCCCAAGCCTTTGCCACGTCATCAATGCAACGGGGGTCATAGTTCACACCAACCTTGGAAGATCCCTTTTGGCTGAAAGGGTGGTTCAAAGGCTTGCCGACCTGAGTCGGCGCTATTGCAACCTCGAGTATGACTTGAAAATCGGCAAGAGGGGTAGCCGTTATGTACATGTGGAAGAACTCCTGATGGATTTGACCTCTGCCGAGGCAGCCATGGTGGTTAACAATAACGCCGCCGCAGTACTCCTGGCCCTTGAAACCCTGGCCAAGGGCCGCGAGGTGATAGTGTCCAGGGGCCAGTTGGTGGAGATAGGGGGCTCCTTTCGAATCCCCGATGTGATGAGGAAGAGTGGAGCCAAGATGGTTGAGGTGGGTACCACAAACAAGACTCACCTCTACGACTACGAAGAAAAGATCGGCCCGGAGACCGGCCTCTTGCTGAAAGTCCACAGGAGCAACTTCCAGATTGTCGGATTTACGGAGGACGTGGACACCCCCTCCCTTGTCTCCCTTGGCAGGAGGCATGGCATACCCGTCATGGAAGACTTGGGTAGTGGATGCCTAATAGACCTTGGCAGGTATGGCATCTCAAAAGAGCCCACTGCCCAGGAAGTTCTCCTGCAAGGGATTGATATCGTTACATTCAGTGGCGACAAGTTGCTGGGGGGGCCCCAGGCGGGTATTATCCTGGGCGGGAAGCACCTGGTGAAAGAGATCAGAAACAACCAACTCAGCAGGGCGTTGAGGATCGATAAGCTCACCCTGTTGGCCCTGGAGGAGACCTTGCGGATATACAGGGATGAGAGGAAAGCACTGGAAGAGATTCCCACCCTCAGGATGATTTGCCAGGACCATAGGACACTAAGAAACAAGGCCCGCCGCTTGATTAGGCTGGTGAACACGAGGGAGTCTCAGAACTACTCGATCACCGTAACACAAGGATTCTCCAGGATCGGGGGTGGAGCCCTGCCCTCACAGGAGCTACCCACCTCTTTACTGACCCTCACCCCTAAAAAGATGTCTGCCCACGATTTAGAGGAATGGCTTAGATCCTATGATCCTCCGATTATTGCAAGAGTTGAAAGGGATACCGTACTACTGGATGTCAGGACCATCCAGGAAAATGAATTCAAGGTCGTGGCAGTCGCCCTCGATAAGCTCCATGACTGCAAATGACCGCCATGGATTCGTTCCATTTCCCTCATCCAGTTGACAAATCAAGGTCAAAGAAATAATTTATTGAATGTAGGCCGAAAATTGCCGGTTTCGGCTTTTGCGAGGGTCATCGGATCGCACAAACATCTCCGGTGACGGTGGCGGAAGTCAAATGCCGGCACCGGAAAAGATTTTGCGGATACTGCTTTGGAAAGGATAATAAGGAGAGCACTCAGGGAGAGTCTGGAGGCGAAAGAGGCTTTTGTTCATGAAAACATCTCCAAGCTGATAATGTTTTCTCAAAAGATCGCCTCTGCACTGACCAATGACCGGAAGCTCATGCTTTGCGGAAACGGAGGGAGCGCCTCGGACGCACAGCATATCGCTGCGGAGTTTGTAAACAGGTTTATCTTGGAGCGTCCTCCCCTTCCTGCAATCGCCTTGACGACCGATACTTCCGTGATAACGAGCATAGGAAACGATTATTCTTTTGACGAGATATTTGCAAAACAGGTGAAAGCCCTCGGCCTGGAAGGAGATGTCTTGTTGGCCATAAGCACCAGTGGTAATTCAAGCAACGTCATCGAGGCCATAAAGGCCGCCAAGAAGCTGGATATCTATACCGGGGCATTGACAGGCGGCAGCGGTGGGGAAGCGGCAAGAACAGCCGACATCGCCATGATAGTGAAAAGCGGTTCTACGCCAAGGATCCAGGAAGCGCATATCCTGGCAGGCCATATCATCTGCGAATTGGTGGACTACATCCTTTTTCAACAGGGTGTCCCGCAGGAGTGACCTCGGCCTGCCCTTCGGCTGTGCTCAGGGCCGTGAGCCTGTCGAACGGGAATTGGACTTTTTACGAAGCCATCAAAATTGACGAACTCGTAAAAAGTCAAAATTGACAAACTCGTAAAAAGTCAAAATTGACAAACTCGTAAAAAGTCGAAATTGGGATGGCAAAGTAAAAAGCTTCAAGTTCAAGGCGCGCGAATCTCGTGTGATGAGGCGTACTTAGCGTACGCCGCAATCACAACGAGATGAAGCG
>JAFDHB010000316.1 GCA_019308985.1 Deltaproteobacteria bacterium
CTTGCCCGGGAGCTGGAAGAGCAAAGGGAAGAGGCGGATCAGGTCCTAAAGCGATTGAAGCACAGGAAGTCCCCCCTTGAGGGGGTCCTGGATGAGGACTCGGAACTCAAAAGCCTCTTTGAGGATCTCCCCGGTTTTTCCGAAGGGCCGCCTGCAGGAAGCGCGGAAATTGCTCCGATCCTCGAAGCCTGGCTGGGGCTCTTCGGGGGGAACCTGGGACCCAGGGGCTTTCTTGTCACCGTGAATCCCGCGGTCATGGAGGAGGTGGCGGAACTCTGGGAAGGGGAGAAAGACTTTCAAGGCCCTTTGGGCGAAAACATGGTAACCTTCCAGTGGCCGGACCTCTCCAGCCTGCATCTTGGCGAGATATCAGAGGCCAGGCGCGCCATGCTCGAGGACGATCGACTGAAGCAAATCCGCACCCTGTTGGAGGCAGTGGATGAGGACCCCCGGGGTGCCCTGAAGAGGCTCCAGGAGGAAGCGCACAAGCTGACCCTGGATGAGTATCCCAAGGCCTTTCGAGCGACCCTCAGGTACCTGGATCCCGACCTGGTGGAGGGAGGCCCGCAGGAGGCCGGCAGGTTCAAACCCCTTGGGGGAAAGGTGCTGGTCTTGATAAGGGGTTGATTCCCATGACAGAGGGGTGCGAAAGGATCGAGCCCCTCCCCTTGTAGGAGCAGCTTTCAGCTGCGACCCGCCTCCGACCTCCAACCTTGAGCCTTGAACCTCCTCTGTAGGAGCAACTTTCAGTTGCGATCAGAGAGTGTTGGAGGGTAGAGGCCTGAGGTTTGAGGCAAAAGAAAAGTGAACAGAAAATAGAAAAAGGGATCCAAGAGGCCTCTTCGTTTCAGTTGTGCTCCCGTTGGTTGAATTGGTTCTCATGCAAAGTTTTGCCCCTGGTCCTGGAGGGACGGGTTCCACCCCGTCCGTTCGGGCTGAAGGTTTGAGGTAAGAGGCAACTCCCTAAACCCTGAACCGCGAACTCTGAACCAATCGAACGAATAAGACCAATGAGACCAGTTGGACCAATCAAACAATCTCCCTCTCCCAAGGTTTATGTCTCCTCCTCCAACGTCCGCTTGGTTCCAGGTTTTTCTACGAGACGCCCGCTTACAAAACGATACAGGATACTTGATATCAACGTCTGATAGGGAATGCCATCTTCAATTGCTCTTGCCTGAAGTTCGTCCAAGACTCTTGCAGGTATCCTGATGTTGATCCGTTTATCCTTTTTTAAGGTCTGACGCGCATAACCCTTGTGCTTCCGGATCTCCTGCTTAAGGTTCTTGACAGACTCCCATTCTCCCCGCTCATAACTGTTCAGGATATCCTTTTCCTCTTTATCGAGCTTTCTTCTTGCCACCTTTGCCTCCCAAATACTCCCTCGTCGCCTTGCGACTCGGTATTATTGTTTTCAAAAATACACCGTTCTCATCCTCAACAAATGGGATCAAGTAGGCATAGTCCTTGACTTTTACGACCAACATCTGTTGATTAGGGTATCTGAATTGATTGGGATGGATGAGTATGTCGAGAACGTCACCCCGTTCAATATGAAGGATTATTTCCTCAAAACTGATTCCGCGTTCCGCTTTAAGTAACTCGTTCTTGTGGTGGTCCCATTTGTAGTATTCCATGGAGATCTATTAATACAAAGTGTGCCGACTGTCAACAGATAGATCGAACGCTAACGTCGGGCGCCTTTCAAGCCAAAAACATGCTTCTCTCTCTTCGATTCCTTCCTCTCCTTCCTGTGAGAGTGGCATCTTGCTACGATCCGTGAACGTTGGCGGTTCGAGGCAAGAGGTTTGAGGGCGGAGGCTGGAGGCAACCACTTATTTTACCGAGAACTTGCCTCCGCGAAGTGCCCTGGGGGCTAATGGGTTGGCCCTTGGTGCAAGGGTGGAAATCGAGTGCATTGCCGTGTTGAAGTAAAGCCAGTCCCATGAAGTGGCGCTGATAGCACAGAGGGGTAGGCAAATCCAGCTTTTCTCTAGCAGCAACCTCTGGTTGCGACCAGGGTCCGCTGGAGGCCCGAGGCAAGAGGTTTGAGGTAAGAGGCAACTTCCTAAACCCTGAACCAATCGAACGAATAAGACCAATCCAACCAATAAAACCAATTCGGCCTGTTGGACGAATCAAACAATCTCTCTCTCCCCTTGAGCCTTGAGCCTTGAACCTCCAACCTTAAACCTCCCTCTCCCCCTACAAATCCAGCGGACTCCTCACCCCCAGTATGTTCTTGGTGGCCACGTGGGTGTAGATCATAGTGGTGTGGAGGTTCTTGTGACCGAGCAATTCCTGGATCGTCCTGATGTCATAGCCCCTTTCAAGCAGGTGGGTCGCAAAACTATGGCGCAGGGTGTGAATGGAAACCTGCTTGGATATGCCTGCTTTGGCCGCCGCAATCTTGAAGGCCCGCTGCAATGTCGCCGGGTGCACGTGGTGGCGTCTGACTGCAAGGCTCACCGCGTCAACCGAGAGGGACTTTGAAGGAAAAAGCCAGAACCACCCCCATTCCTTCCCCGCATTGGGGTATTTTCTCTCCAGGGCGCCAGGCAGTTGCACCCCGTTGAGTCCCTGCTTTCGGTCCTGTTCGTATATTTCCCTGACCGAGTCCATGTGCTCGATGAGAGCATCCTTGAGGCGCTCGGGAAAGACCGTTCTCCGGTCCTTGTCCCCTTTGCCAGACCTGACAACGACGACACCCCGCTCAAGATCGACATCCTTTATCCTGAGCCTGAGGCACTCCATCAGCCTGAGGCCGCAGCCGTAAATGAGCATCCCCATCAGGCGGTGAACCCCTGTCATTTCGTCGAATACTCGCTCCACCTCCTGGACGCTCATCACCACCGGGAGCCTGCGCTTGTGCCGAGCCCGCACAGCATCAATTGCATTCTCAATATCCTTTTCAAGCACGTGCCGGAACACAAAGACAAGGGCATTCAGGGCCTGGGACTGGGTAGAGGGGGAGATTTTCTTTTCCACCGCAAGATAGCTGAGAAAGTCCTGGAGATCACTGGCCTCCAGGTCTCCGGGTCTCTTGGAGTTTGCAAAGCCCCTGAAACGCTTCAGCCACATAAGATAGGATTTCTCAGTGCTTAACGACCTGTGCCTGAGCCGGAGGGCCCTCCTT
>JAFDHB010000134.1 GCA_019308985.1 Deltaproteobacteria bacterium
CCAACGTGGGATCCAATGCTGACCGCTGCCAATCAGCTTTTGAAACGGATGTGAAGCCTCGAACCATATACACCCTCGGCACCAGCACGCGATCCATTGACGACTTCTTCGAAATCCTGGAACTTTATGGGATCGAGGGTATTGCCGACGTTAGGAGGTTCCCCGCTAGCAGGAGGTATCCCCACTTCAGCCGCCCGAACCTGGAGAGTGTCGCACAGCAGAAGGACCTTGCCTATTTCTGGCTTGGAGACCTGCTCGGTGGTTACCGCAAAGGCGGATACGCAGCCTATCAAAGGGAAGAGGCTTACCTGCGGGGCCTGGAGGTACTCGAGACCATTGCCGGGAGAGCCAGGACCGTGGTATTGTGTGCAGAGAGGTTTCCCTGGAAGTGCCATAGGCTCCAAATCTCTCGGAGCTTAGAGGAACGGGGTTGGGAGGTCATCCATCTAATAGAAAAAGACCGTATCTGGCATCCCAGGCAGAATTGAAATTCTATGTCTCCTTGCAGGTTGGATCGCAGCCGGGACCCTGCCCCTACAGGAATCCGGCGCCCTATCTTCCTGTAGGAGCAGCTTTTAGCTGCGATTCCCCTCTGTAGGGGCAGCTTCCAGCTCCGATATGATGAATCTGGCTATTGTACTGTCCCCTCTTTCGCGACTGGAAATTGCCCCCCAGGGGGACAGCGGCCGGATGATCGCAACCAGATGCCGGCCCTCCAGACAAGAGACCTGACATATATTTCACCTCAAAAGGGAGGAGAAATTGCCCCCTAATTCACAAATCAGGATGTTCCTCCTCCTATGCCGCTAGGTCCTCCCATTGGTCTTGACAGGAACCAAAAAAGATGTATAATGCTGACGTATACACCATTGGAGGTATGAGATGGTACGAACGCAGATATACCTGACGGAGCGCCAACGGAATGAGCTGGCTGCTCTCGCCAAAGCGGCCGGCAAGAAACAGAGCGAACTTATTCGGGAGGCCATTGATCGCCTCATCGCTCAAGCGGACCGTAGTCGGAGAGAGGCGATACTGAGAGAGGCTGCTGGGATCTGGAAGGACCGCAATGATCTTCCCGACTTCGAGGCAAGTCGGTCCGAATGGGATAGGAAGCGGTAATTGCCATGCCGCGGTCAATCCTCTTGGACACTGATATTCTTGTTGATTACTTTCGAGGCCACAGCAAGGCGGTTGGCTTCATCAAGACCAACTCCGATCGAATCATCCTCTCCTCAATCGTCGTTGCCGAGCTGTACGCCGGAGTGAGAGGTGAGGCAGAACTAGAAGTTCTGAACGACTTCATCTCCCTCTTCCCTGTCATCCCCGTTAGTGCTGAGATCGCAAAGGGTGGGGGTCTCTACAAGCGAGATTATGGGAAATCACATGGTACCGGACTAGCGGACGCTATCTTGGCTGCTACAGCTCAAGCCGAGAATGCTGAGCTGAAGACTCTCAACTGCCGGCACTACCCCATGCTGAAAGGTCTCAGGCCGGCATACAAAAAATAGTGGGCTGGGATAGCACGCAGATGAAGGCACGACCCGTTGCGTTACAAGAATCCTGGGATCAATGGGATGTCGAGAGGGGGCGGGCTCACACCTCACCGTATTTTCCTGCACGGTAGAGCACAAGCCCCCTATTGAATATTCCGAACAACGAACCGGTTCTGTCCATTCCGGGGCGAAGGCCCATCACCAAGGAGGTCAAGGACTCAAGACCTCTTCCTCGTAAAAGTCCCGGATTGTCTTTCCACCGGACCTTTCGCAGTTCTCTATCCATTTCCTCACCCGGTCCTTGCCATAAGCCTCTTCCCAGGCCCTGACAATGGTTTCAACAGGTATGTCATGGTAGCTGGGGTGGTACCTGATGTATTGCATAAAAAGTTTTTTCTCCTGATTATACTCGTGGAAAAGCGAATCTTCCCGGCCATTGAACTCCAGGGGCAAGACACCATGCTTCTTGCAGAGTTCAACGTTGAAGGCCGGCGTTGCCTTTACCCACTTCCCCTTGAGATGGAATTCCGTGAAGCCATGATAGACAAAGATATCTGATCCCAGGTGGTCTATGAGTTGTTTTGTGGCAAGGTGATTCCGGACATCTGCAAAACCTATCCTGGAAGGTATCCCGCATGCCCTACCCAGGGCACAAAGCAGGGATGCCTTGCACACACAGTAACCCCTGCCGCTCCTCAAGACATTGCTTGCCCGGTAGTGCTCGGGGAGATAAAAGGGATAATAGGGGTCATACCAGATCCCGTCCCGGACCGCGTAATATAGTTTTACGGCCTTATCCACCGGTCCCTCACCGTCATCCTTAATCACATCATAGGCAAAGACCAAGATCTCTTCATGATCACTATCAATTATTGACGTAGGCCGGAGATACTTTTCAAGATCCATAGGACTTCTCCTCAATTAGCTCGTATGAAACTTCAAGTGTAAAGTTTCATTTTCGTTCAATACGGGCTTCTTTGGACTGGCGGCGCTGAATTAGGGATCGCCTTGTCATTATACGACCATCACGGCGCCGAAAGGGACTTATGCCGCCCGCCCCATGCTCACGCCCTGAGATAGCCCTCTCCTTTATAGGACCGAATGGGGCTTATCACCTATTCTTTCGGCTGACCCTTCTTGTTCGGTGAGGCTCTAGGTGGTCTCATAAAGGAAATCCCGAGAAAAGTCAACGTTGATGAATTCGCAAATCAAAATCGTGAAGGAAAAGCAAAAGGCTCTAACTGAGCGTTCAATTTGAACCTTCGAAATCTCGCTTATCAGGAGCGTGTCAATCTCGTGTGATCACCGCCAAATAAGGGCGGTCTCTGCGAGAGGAATATTTAGAATACGCCCCAGCAATTTTCGCGGTTTTGCAGTCTGGCATAATTCTTGATTTTTCATTTCTATGTTGTAAGATTAGTATTAACCGAGATCCAATATCTAACATCAAATGTCCCACGTCGTGAATTACCAAGGACCTAACCATACCTCTCCAACGGACCGCAAAAAAACCGCCGTCTCGAGAACGGCGTTCCGTCAGGGCTCAGGGAAAGACCGGATGCTCGGTACTTACTATCTTGGAGGAGGGAGATGAAATTCGTATGCGAACCAGACATATCCTGTGCCCTGCGGCCTGATGATTCTACGGTCTACCAGGGAGACGCTGAACAGGTTCTCCGTCAGCTTCCCGAGGGATTTTTCCGCTGTGTCGTAACGTCACCACCTTACTGGGGACTGAGAGACTACGCAACTGAAGGGCAGATCGGTGCGGAGGATGACCCTAGAGAATACGTCTCTCGCCTAGTGGCAATCTTCGAGGAGATTCGCCGTACGCTTCGAGACGACGGGACAGTTTGGCTAAATATCGGAGACTGCTACACTAGTGGGAACCGTACTTACAGGGCCCCCGATAAAAAGCACCCCGTCAGGGCAATGTCCTATAGGCCGAAAACACCGCCTGGACTGAAGCCAAAGGATTTGGTCGGCATCCCTTGGCGCCTGGCCTTTGCCCTCCAAGAAGCAGGATGGTACCTGCGCAGCGACATCATCTGGGAAAAGCCTAACTGTATGCCGGAGAGCGTTAAGGATCGCCCTACTCGAGCCCACGAATACATTTTCCTATTCTCCAAGTCTGTCAGGTATTTTTACAGGGCAAGCGCTATAGCGGAACCCACTGGCAAGAACAAACGAAGCGTTTGGTCCGTTCCCACAGAACCGTTTTCCGGCCCCCATTTCGCCACCTTTCCACCAAAACTCATTGACCCCTGCATTTTGGCCAGCACCGAGCCCGGCGATTGGGTTTTAGACCCCTTTTTCGGATCAGGGACGGTGGGAGTCGTTAGTGAGCAGCAAGGCAGAAGATACGTTGGTATCGAGCTGAATCCAGACTATGTCAAGCTTGCTCTGGATCGTATCAGAAATACTCAAAGGCTTCTTTTCGTTCTATGAATAGAGGTTAGACAAATGGCAGATTTTACGTACCCGCGCCCAGATCTTCAAATCACTTTCTATAACCGTCTCTGTCAACTACGCGAGGTTCTTCTACTTGATGCTCTTCTAAGGGTAGTATCAGAGTCTAACCTTCAAGTGATCAACAAAGAATTACACTCTCTTGTCCCTGAGGAGTTGCTCCGGAGGGTTGCATCATGGGGCCTTCGAGGAGAGGTCATGTTCCCGGTCCCGAGCATACTCCGTACAAACCCCTTTCTTCTTGGTTATTACCGCCTTCTTCTCGGCTTTTCGCAGAAGCAATTCTACAGCAAAGATTACGGCTTTAGACCGTTCAAGCAAATGGAGGAACGCGGAAAGATTCCGAAGGACAGAGAAAAAGAGTTGGAGGAGCTTTGTCGCTGCCTTTGCAAGAGCGCGGAAATTCTTGTCAAAGGTGTAAACAAGCTGAATACCACTGCGGTCCACGAGCTGACGTTATTGACCTTGGGACCACAGTTCAGAGGTGGGGCGCTCAACTTGTTGGGTACCGAGGCGACGGAGAAAGTGTTCGACCTTATTAAGACCCATGTGGCCTCTGCCCTGGTAGAATCAACTCAGCGGAGTCTCAAGATTAAGAACGCGGCTGGCCGGGATGTCACCGTCGAATTCTCGACTGACCCGGACATTTCCATTACAGAGCACCTACCTTCTGGTAGCGTCCGCAACCTCGTGGCTATCGAGATCAAGGGTGGCAAGGATATCTCCAACATACACAACCGAATTGGCGAAGCGGAAAAGAGTCACCAAAAGGCTCGAAAGGAGGGCTTCGTTGAGTGCTGGACGATGGTGGGTATACACCGCCTTGAGCTTGTTCAGGCAAGCAGAGAGTCTCCAAGTACAGATAGATTCTTCCACATCGATGCTATTGTAAAACCGGGTTCCGCGGAGTTCACAGAGTTTCGGGAACACCTCCTTGCACGAATCGGTCTTAGGGACTAAGTGGCAGCTATAGGGCTAAACACCTAAGGGTAAAGAGTCCCACTGGCCACCCTGAAGGTCATCATGTCACATTGTTTGAATTGGATGGGAAAAAGTACATAATGGATAATGCGGGAGTGGGGAGTGGGGACGTTCGTGCACAACGTGCACGACTTGACGTGGTATGTCCTATTCGGTTAACCGGGATCAAAAACACCTCACGATTCTATCAGCTTGAAGACCTTCACGGCTGAATCAATATTTCTGAATTCCATTTCCCCCAGTCCCACGACATTAAAAGTCTCCTGGATTCTCCTGGAGGTCTCCTCATCAATCAGTATGTCTCCTTCTTTCGCAGCTGAACAAAGTCTGGAGGCCAGGTTTGTGATCGGGCCTGAAGCTGTATAGGTCCACCTTTCTCCTGTCTCTCCCTTGAATCTTGTTACACCCACGGCCGCCATCCCTGAGCTTATACCCACGTTGATCTTGATGGGCTCAAACATGCCCTGAAGATCATGATTAAGACGGCGGGTAGCTCTCTGGATACCGATAGCGGACCGAATTGCATTTAAGGCATTCTCTACCTGGTTTTTGCCTCGGAATATGGCCATGAGACCGTCTCCCGTGGTCTCATTGACATCTCCCTTATTACGATGGACTTCATCTAAGAAGCCGGAAAAGTAGCGTTCAATCAAGTAATTCATATCCGCGTAACTCAGATTCTCGCAAAGGGCTGTGCAACCCACAATATCCAGCATAAGGACGGAAACATCTCCTGTCTCCTTTTCCATTTCCTGATCATGCCCTCTTTCAATAATGGTCCTCGCTACCCTGGGGACAAATTTGGCCATTTGATTCTTAACGGCCTCCAAATGGGCAAGCTTTTTGGCCAATGTCTCAAGTTCGTGATCCTTGGCCTCCAGTTCTCGATATAGTAATTCGGGATTCTTACTGAGATTCCTAATCACTCTTCTCCTCCAGTTCACTTACTCCTGGATAGGGGCACCATGATCCTTCGTTCAAGGAACACGCCCTTCTCTTCGCAGCTACAAGCTGCTCCTACATGGATTGGCGGAGGTATCCCCCACGCATGAAAATATGTCTGGCCCTGATCTCAACAGGCCTCTTCTCTTTCAATTTGCGCAGCAACTCAGCTTTCCGACTTCACGTTCAAAAGAGATGGCCGCCAGCTTTACCCCTTCGGATAGGGTCAGGTATGGGTGAAATAGGGAGGCCAATTCCTGCGTGGTCATCCCATATTTGATGGCTACACTTATCTCCATCAGGAGTTCCGAACCTTCGGGGGCCAAGATGCGGGCACCAATCAACCTGTCGGTCCTGTTGTCGCGAATGAGCTTGATGAACCCCCTGGTATCCCTGGCGGCAAGAGACCGGGGCACCTGATCAAGGGGGAAGGTGGTTACCCCCGCCTCCATACCCTTTTCTCTGGCCTGTGTCTCATCCAAGCCCACCCCAGCGACCTGGGGATCGGTAAAAATGACCCAGGGAAGGACGGAATAATCTCTTACTTTGGAAGAGCCGGTGATAGCGTTTTCCGCTGCGAGGGACCCTTCGTAGGCGGCTGTGTATACGAACATGGGCTCGCCTATGACGTTCCCCTCCCCCGTAAATACTTGAGGCGGAGGTCCTCAGGGTATTGTCTACTTTGACAAAGCCCCTTGAATCAAGTTCTACACAAACGGCCTCGAGATTTAAGTCTTCTGTATTGGGCCGCCGCCCTGTAGCCACGAGGATTTCCCTGGCTGCGAACTCCCGGGGGTTGCCGTCAACCGTCGTCTCCACAAGGACTCGATCCCCTTCCCTCCTGACACGTTCAGTCTTCACGTTCGTGAACACCTCGATCCCTTCCTTCCGCAAGTACTTGCTCAGGGCATCGGTAATATCTTCTCCTTCCGTCGGCAGGATGCGCTCTGAACGCTGAAGTATTGTCACCCTGCTTCCAAAGCGAGAGAACATCTGGGCGCACTCAAGGGCCACATACCGGCCTCCCAGAACGATCAGGGACTCCGGCAGCTCCTCCAGTTCAAATGCAGTCTCGTTGGTAAGGTACCCTGCCTCTGAAAGACCGGGGATGGGCGCAGCAAAGGGGGCTGCTCCAGTAGCAATGATGATGTGGTCCCCGCCGACATCTTTGCCATTTACTGCGATCTTGTTCTTTTCCACCAGCCGCGCCTTACCCTCAATGAGCGTGACATTAGGCATCCCCTCGATAATATTGATATATTTCTTCCGCCGCATCTCCTCCACCAGTTGGCGCTTCTGCTCCACTATGGCTCGAAAATCTGCGATACGGCTCCCCGATTCGATCCCGGA
The DNA here is from genome assembly GCA_019308985.1 of Deltaproteobacteria bacterium. The sequence goes on from JAFDHB010000134.1 coordinate 7,236, forward strand.
AAAGGGGTTGTGAAGGGCACGATAATGGGCCTCTGCGGCCCTGATCAAGGTCTTGGAGGGCACGCATCCCACGTTAACGCACGTCCCCCCTATGGGTAGCCCTTCGTTGATCATGGTAACGCTGGCTCCAAGTTCGCTTGCCTTGAGGGCAGCGGCAAAGGCTGCTGATCCTCCGCCAATGATGACCAGGTCATTGTGTTGTCCCGATGTAACAGTCATTTTCAAAGACCCCCTACTGGATCTTTAGCTCATTGCTTCATCCTGTCTCTTGTGGGAGTGGGTTGATCTCCTCCACCTGGTATATGAAACCACGGTCAAAACTACCAGGACCGCCAATGCCGGGAAAAGCACGTAGTCCAGGTAAGGCGTAAAAGCGCTCAATCCGACTATTCCCAACGTGATGACCAATAGAGGTGTGAAGCAGCAAACGGCCACAACAATGGTCCCGCCAAGCCCCGCGTAGAAACCCTTCTTTGAGGGTGCACTTTGTCTTTGATTCATGATCATTCCTCCGTCTGTTGCCCTTCTTTGGCTGCCTTTTCGTACTCCTTATTAGTGGCTACGTTATGGCGGGATGGAACGGGTAAAGATGCTATCCCAGTCCCCGTGCTCGAAACATTCTCTTTCTTCATTGCTTTACCCCCTTTCTGTGCCCTGTCCAGAGACTTGGCGACCTGCCTATTCCGCCTCCATCTCCATGTCAACGGCTTCCAGTTCTTTCAGAAACGGGCAATCACCGGCAGGTCCTCTGCCGGTGCACCTCTCAGAGAGACCCAGGAGTGCCTTTCTTACGTACTCCAGGGCCTTTATCCTGCTTTCCACTTCTTCGATCTTGACATCGACTCGTGCCTTCACATCTCCGCAGCTCATCCCGGGTTCCATTCGCAAAGATAGCAGTTCGGCTACTTCCTTCAGGGAGAAGCCGAGGGCCTGGGCCCTCTTGATGAATTTGGTTCGCGTAACGTCCTCCTGCGAGTATTGCCTGTAACCACTCTGGTTTCTTGGAGCCTCTGGAATGAGTCCGCGCCTTTCATAGTATCGAATGGTCTCCAGGTTTACACCCGCCCTCCGTGCCAATTGGCCTATGGTCAAGTTCCCCATTTTCCCCTTCTTCTTTTCTACCTTTTTACTCAATATAAACCCTGTACCATGGTACGGGTCAAGGGCAAAAGTTTGTTTTTTGAAATATTCGATATTTTCGGCATCGGACGTTCTTCCGTAAATAAGCAACTCATCAGTTACTTAATTATGAATCTACGTCCCTTTCTTTACTTTCTTTATTTTCTTTAACAAAAGCCTTGTCTTCAGCAGGATAACATGGCTATAAGAACATGGGAGAAAGAGGGTGTGGAAAAACGAAAATCATGTTTTGGAAAAGAAAGAGAATCGGTCTTGCCCTGGGGGGCGGAGGGGCAAGGGGCCTCGCCCACATTGGTGTCCTCAGGGTGCTTGAAAGAGAAGCGGTTCCGATCGATCTCATTGTTGGAACCAGTGTCGGAGCCCTGGTGGGCGGCGCCTATGCCTGCGGTCTTTCACCCGATGAACTGGAGAAAAAAGCATACGAATACTTGAACAGTTCAGAATTTCAATCATCGGCCATGAAGGGTCTGGAGACGGCCTATGATCGCGGTGAAGCAGGACTAAGGCAAAGAATCACGTCCTATCTGAAGAACCGCTTCCTGGTAGTCCAGGCCATGTTCAAGCCTGGAATACTTTCAAACGAAGACTTCCAGAAGACCATCGACTATTTCTTGCCTGATATAGAAATCGAAGAAATGCAAATACCATTTCGGGCAATGGCCACTGATCTCGTGAGTGGTGAGCAAATCGTCTTCTCAAAGGGGCCCCTGCGTCAGGCCGTAATGGCCAGTTGCGCAGTGCCAGGGGCTATTGAGCCCCTCAAGGAGGGGGAAAGGTTGCTCTCCGACGGGGGCATTACCTGCCTTATCCCCTGCTCCGTGGCAAGAAATGAAGGGGCTGACATCGTGATCGCGGTAGCTGTTGACAGAGGGGTTCCTCATGGGGCAGAGCTTCGGACCATCGTGGACATATACTACAGGGTAAGCGAGATCATGGGAGAAAAGCTAAAAGAGATGGAGCTTTCGAGTGCTGATGTTGTAATAATGCCCGAGGTCGGTGACTTACACTGGACGGATTTCTCCCAGGCCATGAACCTGGTTCAGGAGGGTGAAAGGGCTGCCGGGGAAAAACTGGCTGATATACGGCGCGCCATTTCTCCCCTCAGAAAATTGCTCGGATTCAGCCGGAAGTATTGATCCCGCCTGAGAAAAATGTTGACAGCCACCCAAAGGATTATCTATCAGGATAATGACAAGCTGACACGGGACTTTTCTAGACACTATTGTTGACGAACTCGTAAAAAGTCGAAATTGAGATGGCAAAGTAAAAAGCTTCAAGTTCAAGGCGCGCGAATCTCGTGTGATGAGGCGTACTTAGCGTACGCCGCAATCACAACG